>JANQKA010000735.1 GCA_028281405.1 Hasllibacter sp.
CGAGCAGCTCCTTGAAATTCTCGATGATTCCGTTGTGAACCACCGCCACCCTTCCGCGGACGTGGGGATGGCAATTCGTCTCGTTCGCTTCTCCGTGGGTGGCCCAGCGGGTATGACCGATTCCCGCGCGCCCACCGAGGGGCTCGCGGTCCAGAAGGTCGGAGAGATTCGCGAGCTTCCCGCCCGCCCGTCGACGCTCCAGACGCCCTTCGCGCACGGTGGCGATGCCCGCGCTGTCGTACCCGCGGTATTCCAAGCGCCGCAGACTGTCCACAAGGACCGGAGCGGCCTCCCGTCTGCCGAGGATGCCGACGATTCCACACATCAGGTTTTCTCCTATTTCTTCGCGGCCCGGACCATGTCCATCAGCCGCTTCGCCAAGCCGGGCTTGTCCACCTGCCGCGCCCGTCCGAACGCGAGCGACTCGTCTCCGACATCCTCGGTGATGGCCGAACCGGCGGCGGTCATGGCCCGGTCGCCCACGGTCAGGGGCGCGACGATCACCGTGTTCGACCCGATGAAGCAGTCGGCGCCGATTTTGGTTTTGTTCTTTTCGGCGCCGTTGAAGTTGGCGGTGACCGTGCCCGCCCCGATTTGGGTTCGGTCGCCGACTTCGGCGTCCCCGAGATAGGAGTGATGGCCCACGCTCACCTCCTTACCCAGCTTACTGTTCTTGACCTCCACGAAATCGCCGACACGGGATCCCACGGACATCGTCGTGTCCCGGCGGATGCGGGCGAACGGTCCGACCCTCGCGCTCGGGAATTTAGGATCGTCGTCCCGGTTCCGGCCCTCTTCCGCGCGTCCGACATTCTCCCGCGGAGAGTCGGACTCCCCGTCATCCCCGACACCGCCGAGCGAAATCTCGCAGCCCTTCAGATATGAAAACGACCGAATGTGAACCTGTTCCCCCACCTTCACATGGCGGCCAAACATGACAAACGGTTCCACCAACGTGTCGCGTCCGATCTCCGTGTCGAAGGCGAAATGCACGGTGTCGGGGGCGAGGAGGCCGACACCGTTATCCATCATCTCGGCGCGGCGGCGGGCTTGGAACGCCGCCTCGGCGCGGGCGAGGTCGTGTCGGCTGTTCACGCCGAGGGCCTCATCCTCCCCGCAGGTCACGATCCGCGTGGTCAACCCGCGTTTACCGGCGAGCGCGGGGAGGTCCGTGAGGAAGCGCTCGCCCGCTGCGTTGTCGTCGCCGACCTCGCCGATGAGCTCGAACATCAGGGCGCGGTCGGCGGCGAGAACTCCCGAATTGCAGAGCCGGATGGCGCGTTCCTCGTCGGACGCGTCCCCGAATTCCACGATCCGCTCCAGACGATCGCCGTCGGCGACGAGGCGGCCGTAACGGCCGGGATCTTCGGGTTCGAAGCCGAGCACCACCATATCGGCGCCGTCGGCGCGGAGCTTCGCCATCTTTTTGAGGGTTTCCCCCTTGATGAACGGCGTGTCGGCGTAGAGCACGAAGACGTCGCCGTCGAAGTCCTCCAATTCTCCACGGGCCTGATCGACGGCGTGGGCGGTGCCCAGACGCTCGGCCTGCCGAACGATATCCACGCCCGGATCGTATTTGAGCTTGTCCGGAAATTTTTTGAGTTCTTTATCGATCTCGCCGCCCGCGCCTTCCTCCCCGTCGGGCCCGACGACCAGGATCTTGCGTTCCGGCGAGAGCGCGTCCGCGCTGCGGAGCGCGTGGTACAAGAGGGGAGCCTGCCCGACCTGATGCAGCACCTTCGGCCGGTCGGACTTCATGCGGGATCCCTTCCCCGCCGCGAGAATCACCGCCGCTGTCGCCATGTGTTCGCCTTTCCATCGTTTTTCGCCGGGCGTTTATCCGCGCCGCGCCGCGCCGCAAGGCCGGAAGGTTCAACTTTTCATTGCAAATTGTTACAAC
>JANQKA010000784.1 GCA_028281405.1 Hasllibacter sp.
CAGCGGCCACACGCCCGCGTCGTGCCAAGATCTGAGACGCCAAAGCGTGGGAAGTCCCATCAACGTCTGTCCGCCGACGGTCGGGGGGAAGGCCAATTGGAAGCAACTGGAGGGAGACTTCAGGGCGAGGTCGCAATCCCTCCACTCGGGCACCGCGTCATAGGAGATGCCGGCCTTGCGGTAGGGGATTCCGGGGTGTTCGTCCGGCGACGGCTTGCCCCAGAAGGGACCGGGGCCGTCGAAGAGGACGTTGATCTCCTCCGCAACGTCGTACCGGTTGTTCACGCCCGACGCGTCGTCCTCGATCCGTTCGGTGATCCACCGCCAAACCGCGAATGGATCGTCGGTTCCGGTCAGACGGCGCGCGAAGCCGCCCGGATACCCGAAAGGGAAATCGAAGCCGACGAGAAGCCGCCGTTTCGCCGCCTTCTCTTTAATCATGAGGTCGGACAGCAGCCCCTGCGCCACCACGCGGGTCCGTATGTATTCGGTCTTGACCTTTCCCCCGCGGGCCACGCCCATCCAGATCGAGTCCTTTGACGGCCGCGGCGGGCGGCGTTTTCCCGCCGACCAATCCAAGATCGCCACAGTGTCGAAAGGCCTCACAGTCCGACCTCCCGGAGAATGAAATCCGCGACGGACGCCGTGTCGTCCAATTCGAATACGGGACGCCCGCCGGAATCCACCGGTCCATCGGCCGCGATGGCGCGCACGGTCGGGTCGCCGTCTGCGATCAGCGGATTGCCCGGTTCCATCCTGAACGCCTCCACCTTGGGGTGGCGGTCGCGCTTGTAGCCCTCGATCAGAACCAGATCGACCGGGGAGAGCCGCTTCAGCAGCGAATCCAGCGGAGGTTCGTCCTCTCCCCGGAGCTCGCGCATCAACGCCCACCGGTTTCGCGAGGCCAGCATCACCTCCGTCGCGCCCGCGGCGCGGTGGCGGTGGCTGTCCTTGCCCGGGTGATCCACGTCGAAACTGTGATGCGCGTGTTTGACCGTGGAAACCGTGAAGCCGCGGCCGCGGATTTCCTTGACCAGACGCTCCATTAGCCCGGTCTTGCCCGCGTTCTTCCACCCGACGACCCCGTAGACCCTCATGTCGGCGACTCCCGGGTTCTTTCCGGTGCAACGGGCGTGTCGACGTTTAATGGAGGATGAAGGGAATCCGCCGGGAACATCTCAGCTATGGCTCCACGGCGGTCGGCGCCGGGGCGTTCCATCGGACCGGTCTTGCCCGCGATCATCCATCCGATGACTCCGTGGACCCTCATGTCGGCGACTCCCGGGTTCTCTCCGGGGTCACGGGCGAGTCGACGTTGCATGGAGGATGAAGGGAATCAGCCGTGAACTTCGCCGCGATTGCCGCACGGCGGTCGGCCGCGAAGCATTCCATCAGACAAGATTTCCCGCGTTCTTTCACCCGACGACGCCGTAAACCTTCGATCCGGCACCCTCCGGGCGCGCTCCGGATCCAAGGGCGAGACGATGTTGGAGTTCGGAAGGTGGCGAGCCGCTGGAAAGAACGGCGCGGTGG
>JANQKA010000797.1 GCA_028281405.1 Hasllibacter sp.
GCTGCTTCTCTGGCGGTTCCTGAGCGGTCACGCCGACCACGGTTTTTCTTCAGTCGGCCGGATGTTCGATTGACGGCTCCGCTTCGAATTTGGTCCCGAGCAGGTGTCATTGGCTCACGTCTTTTCAAATCGAGGGAATACCGGGGCGGAGAGCCGGCGGAGAGATTCTGGACGCCGGCATCCGCCTGGCAGACACAATTGAGCAATTCGGCGAACGGCGTCACGGCCAATGGCCGCAATGGCTCATGACGGAAAGTCTTCCCATCTTCGCCGCCCCGTCGGCGTGGATTTGCCATTCAAGGTTTTTCAGGGTTCGCATAAAAAAAAGATCTACGAGGGATAATTCAGTTGAATAAGCGTGACAATTTATCAAGGACCGTCCGGTTCGGGGTCCGACGCAAACTCGTTGTCAATTTCAGGAGTGGAATTCTCCAGATCCGCTTCCAAGAAAGCCCGGAGTCGCTCAAGGCCCTCTATGAGATTTGGAAAAATAGTTTCTTCGACGGATGCGATCTTCCTCACTATTTCGTCGTGACGAAGATTATGGCCATGGATGTTTCGAACGACATGTCGAAATTTCATCAGGTCGCGCAATTCCGGACAGTCATCGACCACCGCGGACCGCGCCGGGCCGGGCGTGATCATCCGATCGAGAAGTTTCGTATGAAATTTCTCTCCGGAAGGCGTTGTTCCATCAACCGTTTTCGCGATATCATGGAATATTTCTTCAATTCCGCAGTAAATATTGTGTAAAGACGGGCCGATGCCGTTGTCCAGGACAATCTTCATCTCATCGGCATGAATGAGGCGAACTTGTCTCCGCAATAGCGGGCACTGTTCAGTTTCTTGGAAATCCGCGCCAGTTTGTCGCTTGTCCGTCTGAACTGAGAATGGAAAGAAACTGGTTTCAGTGGATCATTCCTTTCGTCAAATGCTCCGCGTCCATCTCATTGGAAACGTCGATGGAAACACCGAGCGAAACGCCGATGTCATCTATTTCGTCCAGAAATCGCTCGGTCGCCGGCGGCGAATCCTTGTCAAGCACGATCACGTCCAGATCCGATGTCGCTCCCGTACAACCGTGGGCGTAACTTCCGTGGAAACCGATGGATACCCCATGCCGCGCGGCGGAGGCACGGATGGCGGCGGCGGCGGAATCAAGCTTCGCGAGCTGGCTGGCTTTGTGCTTCGCGATGATCATCTCATAGCGCTTCATGAGGTTTTCTCCAAGGTGGATTCTTTGTCGCTCCGGACTTGCCGGGCCGCATCACGGGTGCCGGAGTAGTGGGTGACCGACTTCGACCACTCGCCACGTATGCCCATAGTCACCGACGCGCGCAACCATTATCCACCTAATTTTCCAACCCGAGGACGCGGCTCCGATTTGTGTCCAGTCTGAACATGTGCCGGCCTTGTTGACATTGATTCCGTGGGGACCGTCGTCGGCCAAAGATACCGGATCGCCGCGTGGCTGCCGCCGGTCATCGGACCCCCGTCCCATTCTTCCTTGCGCCTTGATCCTCGCGAAGAAATTCTCGATCATTTGTCGCTTTTTCCACATCTCGGCGTCGTGGTCCCACCGCTCCGTGCGGAGGATTCTGGGAGGTATCATCACCGTCAACTTGGGATCCCGCCTTCCGAGTTGCGCGGCGTGCAGTCGACGTAGGGCGCTTGACCTCGATGAACGCCGAACGAATTGTTATTAATCCGCGAATCGGCCGATTTCAGGTCGTGCTCCCAATCCGGGAGTGGCGCGAAATCGATCGGGTGGCCGCGCGAGTCCACCAGCGCGGATATTTGGTGGTTGCGGGCCGCGAAACGGGCCGATGGCCATCCGTTGATATCCCGCCCCGGACGGTGGTCCATTGGTGATCTCGGCAAGCCGTGCCTTCGATCATCACGCTCTCGGAAGCGATATCCCCGCGCAAGCCACTTAAATTCGTACGAAAGCGTTCTTATTCATTTGCCCGCGGATCCGATGGTGGGCGAAGATTCCCTTCCGGAATTTCTCGGGAGCACCCCACCGCGGACAGCCTTTTGTCATGGATAAACCGGTCGGCCTCCCGGAACTGATGAGACCATATCCCTCGGCCATCCCGCCGCCAATTCCTTCCTTGCCAAATGCAAGCGCTTCAATTCGACCAGTGGTGCTTGATGATCTTGAATGGCGCCGTATTCATCCGACCCTTCTACTTCGCGGTCTGAAAATTGATGCTGGCGTGCCCGTGAATCCAAAATCGCGAAATCGGGGCCGGAACGCTGGAATCGTATGTCAACCCGCCCTGGCGGCGGACTTTCGTCTCGACGAAAGGCGCGTGACCGGCCGCGCCCTCCATCATCGGCGAATTCATCCCGATTCCAGAAAATCCCGAAGGCGTTCGAGTCCCGTAAGGAATTTCGGGAGAACCGTTTCATCGACGGTTCTCAGTTTTTCCAACACCTCGTCATCGGCGGGAGGGTGATCATAAGAATTTTTGATGAAATATTTGAATTTCATTAGGCCGCGCAGTTCGGGATGTTCGTCGATGACCGCAGGGCGCGCCGGGGTCGGCGTCGTAACTTGGTCGAGCAGCGGGCAATGACGGGTCATGCCGTATGGAGGATCTTCATCGATTGTGACGTATTCCCCGGCCACGGGATTTTCCCCGTCGATCGTCCTGGCGACATCTTTGAGAATTCCTTCGATTCCGCGGTAGATATGTTGCAGGGACCACCCGATCGTGACGGCGTGCGATGCGCGGATCACGCCCGGTTCGAGGAGATCGAATCCGTCACGCGCGTCATGGGCCCGCTTCAGATTGATCGCCAATCTGTCGAGCTTGTCGTTCGTTCGGTTGAACAGGGGCAGGGATGATTCGATCTTCATGGCGGAAATCCGGGTTCAACCGCTCCGCCGACCTCGGCCTCCAGAAACATCCGGAGGTAATCCAACCGATCAATCAGGTTGGGCAGGATCGTTTCGTCCACGGCATTCAGCATTTCCACGACGCCGGAGCCGGGGCGCGCCGCGTCGTGGGAGCTTCCAAATGAGCGCTTGAAGCACATGAGGTCACGCATCTCAGGAAGGTCGTCGATCACAGCCGGTCTGTTTGAAGTGGCGGTCGCCATGCGCTCGATCAGTCGGGTATGGTTATTATTTCCGCAAAGGGGCTTCACGCCGTCGATTG
>JANQKA010000799.1 GCA_028281405.1 Hasllibacter sp.
GACGCCGAGCGATATGGACTTGAACCTGGCCCTCGCGGTCGAGTTGACCGCGGCCACCGGTGGAAGCACCATCACCGGTGTCGGAGACGGCGGCGTGACGATCATCGGCGGAACCGGAGACGACGCCATCACAGGCGGCGCCGGAGCCGACACCATCACCGGCGGCGCGGGCATGGACACCATCGATGGCGGCGGCGGAAACGACATGATCACCGGAGGCGCGGACGGCGACGTCATCGACGGCGGCGGCGGAAACACGGATGTGGCGATCTACACGGGAGCGTGGGGAACCGGCGGCGCCTACAACATCCTCCATGGCGTGAGGGCCGGGTCCGAACCCGCCCGGCTCCTTGTGACCTCCACCGGCGAGGGCCGGGACAGTTTGGAAAACATCGAGAGGATCCAATTCACCGACAGGACGTTCCATGTGTTCGACGCCGGAACCAACTACACCACAGCGACCACCCACGATGTCGTGGTCGGCGACAACACCGCCGGCGACACGATCGACGGGGGCGCGGGGGAAGATTTCATTATCGGCCTGGGCGGCGTTGACATGCTCATGGGAGGCGCCGGCGACGACACGCTATACGGCGGCGCGGGCTCCGACAAAATCTATGGCAACACGATCGCCGCCGTCGGGCCGTCGGGAGACACGGACACCGTGGACTTCGAGAGAACCAGGGTTCAGGACGACAGAATCACCACGGAGAGGCGCGACATCGGGGGAACGACGGTCACCAAGGTCACCGTGACCAAGGGCTCGGAGGAGGACGAGGTTTGGGACGTGGATGTCCTCAGGTTCGGGACGGAAACCATACAAGTGGCGAACCTCCCAACGTGGATATCCGAGGCCGCGTCGCAGACCGTCATGGGTACCACGGCAATCACGCCGATTGACGTGACCACGCTGTTCCGCGAGGCCGACAGCAAGAGCGCTTGGACGTATACGGTGACCGGAATCTCGGCCACTGGTCTGACGTTCGACAGCGGCAACAACATGATCACGGGCATGCCGTCGAGTCTCGGGCCCACACCGCTGACGATCACCGCGACCTACCCGGCGCTGGAGTTGGGGTCATACGGAGGTGCGTCCGCGGCCGTAATTTACACCGTCACAAGAGAGGCACGATCAATCAGCGAGAGCGCCGATATTCCGCTCCCGAACTTCTTCATCGCCCTGGGAACGTCCATTGGAGGGGTTGACATAACAAGTTCGTTCGTGAATCCCGACAACTTGCAGAACGAAATGTATCAGGAGGTGGCGGGCGAAACACTTCCAAACAACCTGTCGCTCCACCTCACCAACGGTGTGCTTTCGGGGAGTTTGATGGTGTCCGGCACAACCACCGTCGGTATCCGATATTCCACAGACAATGGCCAAGCGGCGACCGCGCGTTTCGATATAGTCGAGATCACATCATCGAGCACTACCATAACCGGAACCGGCGAGGATGATTTGATTTTCAACAGACGCGACGGCTCAGGGAATGAAGACGACACAATCGACGGCGGCGGCGGCGACCGGGACGTGGTGGTCTACCGCGGAGGGAGTGGCGACTACAGAATCTCGAAGCATCCCACAACAAGCGGCTTGTGGGTCGTGGAGGACATGTCCATCAACAGCGGGGCGGATGAGGGGCGCGACACCTTGACCGACATTGAATATTTGCGGTTCACCGGAAGCTCGGGTGGTGCCAGCTTCGCGTCCAGCGATACCAGCGTCGACGTGGAACTGAACGACAGTCTCCTAAGCGCCGGAGAGGCGATATTCCACACCGCGACGGACGGAACCTCGACGTCGGATTTCGACACGAAGGATGGTGACTGGACCGCCCTCGGCCTCGACGCCAACAACTGGTTCACGGGAGGCACCAAAGGTGGAAACACCGTAACATATTCAATGACCGTCACGTCGTCCGATCCGTCACTCACTCACGACTTGGCCCTTAATACCTCCACCGGGGCGATCACCGGAACGACCGCGCCGACGGTGGCGATCGGGGCAACGCCAACACTCACGTTGACGGTGACGGCGTCGAACGTCAACAGCGAGGATTGGGACGATCTCGTCCATACCCACACGCTGAATTTGAGCAACACGTCAACTCCGCCGTCGGGGCCGGTTCTACGGACGGTGGCCGGCGTGCCGGGGGAAGACATGACGGCGCGGGACAATGTAATAATGCCCTTGAATTCGCAACTCGATTTCGACATTGACAATTGGTTCGCGGATCCGGATGGAGGAGTCTTGACCTACGAATTCTCCGGCTTTGGATTCGCTGGCGCGGGTGCCGATGGGACGACTGGCGCCATCACGGGATCGATTATTGAAACCCAAGGCCCCAAGACGGTCACGATTACGGCCACCAACCCGGCGGGAGAAACCCGTCAACACATGGCATCTTTTGTATCCAAGCACATCGGACAATCCGCCGATTATGAAGGCACTTCGGCGAACGATTTGATGTTCGCCGGGTCGAAACACAACAACGTGAAGGTCGATGGCGGAGATGGCGACGATACGTTTTCGTTGAAGGATAATTTGATTGATTACGAAATCACGCGCGACGGTAACGACGATATCGTGATTTCGGACGCCGACTTGGACAACAGCCAAGGGAAAGTCACATTGCAAAACGTCGAATTGGTCGTGTTCGGCGACGGAACGGAACTCGTGACGGAGGAGCCGTCCGGCGGTGTTGCGGCCGGAAAAATCGGGAGGGGAGTTGTGATCGGCGAGGCGAACAACGGAACGAAGGAAACGCTGGAAAGCGACCTCGTCGGCACCGGGTATACGAATTTCTTCTACGGAGGAGGCGAAACGGGAGAACACGACATCAAACTGAAGGCGGGCGAAAACATCATTCAGTTCCTCGATCACAACGAGTCGACGTCCAGCGCGACGACGACGATCACCGGGTTCGGGACGGATGACCGGATTCACTTGGCCGACAATGCCATGCTCAAGAGTCTCGAGGTTCAGAGCGGTGTCTTGGCCGGGGCCGCCGCGGTTACGGTGAGCAGCACAGCCGCCGACAGTAATTTCCAATTCACCATCAATTGGGACAGTGGCATCGCCAATCTTTTGTCGAACATCTATTACATTCAAAGCGGAACGAGCGCCGCTTCGCTACCGGGCCCGCCGAGTCAGCCGGTTCCGCCGCTGGAACCTGTTCCGGTCCCGGCGCCGCAAGGGATGATCGACTTTTCCGCGGACGACGGGGATTTGTTGGACGATCCCGGTTCCGCCGACTCTTTGGATTGGGAGGATGACCACGGATTCGCCGACTCCGCGTGGGAGTTGACGCAAGAGATGGTTCAAGTCGGCGATGATTATTTTTCATCGGCGTTTTTCTCCTAAGCCGCGCCGCGATTCCACGCCGCCGCGTTTTCCGCCACCTCTGATGCGGGAGCGGTCGCGCGTGGATACGGGACGTGGGGAGATCCGGCGGCGCGGACGGAATTGGCGCCAATCGCGCTCTCGGGGATTTTCGATTCCATTTCGGTGTGGTGATGGGAATTTCTATGTCGCGCGGGATAGGGTGTTGGCGCGCGCGCCTCGGCCGGACAAGTCTCGGCGGGAGCCGTGTCCACGGAGGAAGTGAATGATTTCGTGGTGTCCGCGGCGGAGGAACGGTGATGCGCGCTTGGATATGATGAATCCGTGCCACACGAATGCTTTGATGCCCGCTAAATGGCGTTGCGTGACCGTGTCTTGCGATGGCCGCCGGATCGCGCGGGAGGTAAAGATTCTCTTTGACTTGGAATTCCCGGCGGCCCGCTTCCGCGGGGAAAGCGCGGCGAACGGCGAAGCGCGACATTCCTGAACCGCCACGTTTTTGGATATTTGGACGAATCTCGAAAAATTCTCGAAGACTGGAGGGATGCGTACGACAGGGGCGGATGCGCGGTCACCTTGTCAAACTTTCCTCGGGCGGAGTATGCGGTCGCGTCGGAGCAGAAGGCAAGTGAAGGGGGAGGCCGGGTGCGGGAGGGGGAGGGTGCGAGGACCGCCTCGTGTCTGTTCGCGGAGTCGCCGAAAGCCAGTTCGGGGCCAAAGGGAGAACATTTTCGGTTTCAAATGTGACGGAATAGGGGCATGTTAATGGCGGATTTGATTCCCGCGCGCCGTCGGAAGCCGATCATGTCGGGGTTTGTATCCCCGGTCGCCAGATGCCCGTACGTCGGACGCGGACCCCGGGATTTTGACTTTCGCGCACGTTTGTTCCACGGTTCGCCCCCGGCGCCGACGCCCGATTTGGACAATCACGCGCGTTCGGGACGCGGCGGATTTGACCGCGGCCGGATGGTTTCAATCGAGGCCGCGTGATGACCCGCCTCGTCCTGCGCGATCTTGGGCTTGCGGTGAGGACGGGGGGAGGTTTCGGACTCGGCCTCGCGTTCTTCCTCATCCTCTCGGTCCTGGTTCCCTTCGGCGTGGGGGCGGACTCCGGTGATCTCGCGCGGATCGCGCCCGGGATTCTCTGGGTCGGCGTCCTTCCGGCCTGTCCGCTTTCTCTGGACCGTGTTTCGCGCTTGATCACGAAGACGGATCCCTTGACCTGCTCGCCACGACTCCGGTTCCTATGGAGGGCCCGGTGTTCGCCAAGGCGTTGGCGCATTGGATCCCACGGGGCTGCCGCTGGCCCTCGCGGTGGCGCCGTTGGGCTTCCTGCCGAACTTGGCCGCCGCCGAGATTCCCAGGCTGATTCCGAGCCTTTCGTCGGCACACCGGCCTTGTCGATTATCGGAACCCTCGGCGCGGCCCTGACGGTGGGAATCAAAATGGGAGGACTTTCGTTTTGTTGTTGGTGCTTCACCTCTACGCTCCGACGTTGATTTTCGGCGCGTCGGGGCGCGGAGGGCACGGACGTGGCGACTTCTTTGCCTATGCTCGTCGGAATAACGCCGGGGGGTTTCGCGGTCCTTCCGTTCGCCGCGGCGGAAGCGTTGAAGGTCAATCTTCGGTGAATGGTTCGTCGGGCGCACGTGACGGCATGCTCGCGTTGCGGCATGTGGTGGAGAGATTGCGGAGGGCGGGAATGTGGCGGTGGAATGAGGCGGCGCGCTTGCGGTGGGCGTGCATGTGGCGGTGAAAGAGGCGGCGCGCTTGCGGTGAGAGTGCATTTGGCGGTGAAAGAGGCCGCGCGCTTGCGATGGGCGTGCATGTGGCGGTGAAAGAGGCGGCGCGCTTGCGGTGGGCGTGCATGTGGCGGTGAAAGAGGCCGCGCGCTTGCGATGGGCGTGCATGTGGCGGTGAACGAGGCGGCGCGCTTGCGGTGGGCGTGCATGTGGCGGTGAACGAGGCGGCGCGCATGCGGTGGGCGTGCATGTGGCGGTGAACGAGGCGGCGCGCATGCGGCGGTGGACGTGTGGTGTCGTTCTTGCGGAGGGCGGGCATGTCAAATCCGGATCAAGCGAAGGGCAA
>JANQKA010000844.1 GCA_028281405.1 Hasllibacter sp.
CCCCGAGCGGCCGACCCTCGGCGATGGTGACATCATTCACGAATCCGGCTCTTCGATGTACCGCGCCGACCCTTCCACACCCCGCGGCATGAATTTGGATCGGCCTTCGCCCACGACGGATTCGCCAGTCACTTAAAGCGACGGATAAATCAATTAATCGCCTTTGTCCTTAGGCGTCCAACCGACACACTCCACCCGCGGAATCGGGATCGAAGTGAATTCTTTATGTCAAGAGTTGACCTTCAACGCACTCAAGACGGCTTGAGTCCGATTCGCCAGGAAATGGTCACCCCGCCTCGCCCGTCACCAATTTGACCACTCCCGGCGGTCTTGCCACTGTCGCGACTCTTTGAAAGAGCATGATATCTTTTTTGGCCATGTCGCCACGGTGCGCCGCAATTTTTTTCGTCCCTTCTTCCGGAACATCGGCGAAAGCCACATAATTCGAATTCACCGATTCCACATTGCGATCCACGAAGCTGATCAAGGTAAGACAATCTCGCCGATTAACCGCCAAATCGAACTTGTATCGGCGGCCGCTTGCTCCACGGCATTCGAAATTCTTCAATAGGGATCCCTTCGCGACCTTGGATGCCAGTTGTGGGTAAATTTCATCCAACACATTCCGCTCCGGCTTCTCGGGCTCAAAATCCTGAGAAATCCGAACAACCGCCGGCGCGGTGTTCGCGACCGCGATAACCGCCGAGCCAATCCACTCGGCGGTCTTGACTTCACAGGAGATGCGCTCATTTTCGAACTTGAGACCGTATCGAGCGCATTCGATTTGGATCGCCCGGGAGGCGGCGGCTTCATTCCGCGCATCAAACTCCATTCGATACAAGGCTTCACTCGCGTCGTGTACAATGTATCCATCGTCAGATTTGACAACGTATACGTACACGGAATCGAATCCCGGATAGACGCAGGTTGTCCAGACCCGCACACCATTCTCGGTTTCCACGCAAGGTCTGACATCAAGCAGGTTGGCGGAAACGATCTCGCACAGACGGTTCATTTGAAGCGATCCTTTTGGGGCTGTGGGCGCATGGCACGAATCTCAGGGGTGAAGAGCGAATAATACCCGCCACGATTGTTCGCGAAATTTTTCCTCAAAGACCGAGTCGCGGATGAAATCGGGAGTTTGATTGGCATTGCACAAATCCTCCTTCGGGGACTTTTCAAAGCGATTCGGTCTCTTGGCGGCTTCCGCCGTTTTTGACCCATGGCGCCCGAGGACTTCGACTTTGATTCGGCGTTCGCCGTCCTCGGCTTCTCGGCGTCCTCTTCTCCTTCGGTGCCGCGGACGCCTCCACCGGCTTCGGATTCGGAGCGGCTCCCGCGGTCCCCTATTTCGCGGCGGTTTCCTGGATTGGACGGTAACGCCCGTCGCCGCCTCCTTGACGCTCCGGAGGGTTCATCCGCGTTCGGACGACCTTTCCCGGAGCGTGACCGGGGACGACGGGGAGCGGGAAAGGTCCACTCCCCGTCCGTTCGATGCTCCGTCACTTCAAGGCCGCGTCGGTGATCTCGTGTGTCCACGCGCCTTTGGGGGCACGGTTGATCACCGGATCGGAACCGCCGGCAAGCAGCGTCCTCACCGTCCGCTCGTAGTCGGCGGGGTCGAGAGATCCATCGGAACCCGCGGTCAGCTTGGCGATTTCCCCCATCATGCGGACCTGATGGCGCTCGGTCTGCGCTCCGGTCTCGTCGTGGTCGAGCACGATAAGCGCCGCCTCCCTCGGGTTGTTCTCCGCGTGCTTCCAACCGCGCATGGAGGCGCGCACGAAACGCGTCATCCTGTCCCTGAACGCCGGATCCCGTAGATTCTCCTCCAGAACGTAGAGCCCATCCTCCATCGTCGCCACGCCCTGATCCTCGTACTTGAAGGTCACCAGATCCTCCGGGGACAGGCCCCCGTCGACGACCTGCCAATACTCGTTGTAGGTCATGGTGGAAATGCAATCGGCCTGCTTGCGCAGCAGCGGATCCACGTTGAAGCCCTGCTTGAGAACCTCGACGCCGCGGGAGCCGCCGTCGGTCGGGATCCCCAGCGTCGACATCCAGCTCAGGAACGGGTACTCGTTGCCGAAGAACCAGACGCCCAGCGTCCGGCCGCGGAAATCCTCCGGCCCCCGGATGCCCGTGTCCTTGCGGCAGGTCAGCATCATGCCCGAACTTTTGAACGGCTGGGCGATGTTGACGAGGGGGAGGCCCTTCTCCCGCGCCGCCAGCGCGGCGGGCATCCACTCGACCGTCACGTCGGCCCCGCCGCCGGCGATCACCTGCGTCGGCGCGATGTCCGGGCCGCCCGGCTTGATCGTCACGTCGAGGTTCTCGTCGCGGTAGTAGCCCTTTTCGAGCGCGACGTAGTAGCCCGCGAACTGGGCCTGCGTGACCCACTTGAGCTGCAGCGTCACATCGTCGGCGGCCCACGCCGCCGGCGCGGCCATGGCGATGGCGCCGGCAAGGATGTAGTGTTTCATTTGGAGTCTCCGGTTGTTGGTTCGGGGATTGCTCACGACGGCGCCGGCAGGAGCCGCCGCGGTCCGTCCGGGC
>JANQKA010000138.1 GCA_028281405.1 Hasllibacter sp.
AACGGGTCCGCGGGTCTCCGGGACGCGGCTGGCCGGAGGGTGGAACGGGTCCGCGGGTTTCCGGGACGCGGTTGACCGGAGGGTGGAACGGGGCCGCGGGTCTCCGGTCGTCGACGCCCGGGCCGCGCGGACGACCTCGCCCGAGCGTCCGCCACCGCGATCGTCTACCGCCGAAAGACGCCGGGCTTTTCCGCGGGGAATCCCGCTTGCAGGACAATGGCGGCGGTTCCCTTTCGGCGCGGAACCTCCGCGTCCGTCCCATGCCAAGTCGCAGCGGGAGATGGCGGCTCCCTTCTCGCGCGGAACCTCCACCAGGCCGCCCCTGCTGTTGGTGTTGATGCGCGGCGGTTCCCTTCCCGCGCGGAACCACCACCTCCTCGATGCGTCGGGGCGGCGGTTCATCGGGATTTCCGGCGCGATGGATGATTCGCGGTCTTTTCAGGCGTTTTGTTCGGCGGAATGGTGGTGGTCCACTCTGGGTGGCGACCGTCGGCGAGGGCCGGGCGGGTGCCCGCGGGTCGGCGGAGTGACAGTCTTCCTCGGGGCCTCCGGAAACCACCGGTGGCGATTCGTTTGGGTGGTCGGGCCGTCCGGCGTGGGCCCGGGTCGGGGTGGCTTCGAAGGGTCGCCGCCGACCGCCGTCCGGGCCCCTCCGCCCGTCCGCGCCATTCGTTCTTGGAAAGGGCCATCCGTGCGGCGGACGGCGGGGGCCGCGGCGCGTCGGCGGTGATTCGTTCGCGAAGAGCGACCCCCGGCGAGGGACGCCGGTCCCGCGAATCGCCGCGCGTGGCGGGCGGCATCCGAACCAAAGCGCGCATTCCGGATCAACCCCGCGCGGGAGCGGCAATCGGCGGACCGCCGCGGTCGGAGCGGGGCGAATCCTCCAGCCAACGACACCCCGCCGCCGAGCGCGCTCCGGGCGAAAGGAGGTCCGGCTTTCGGCCAAGGGCGTCGACTTTGGGGAAGCCAACTCGTTCCCGCCGCCAATTCCGACCGGAATCGCCAACGGATCGCGAACGCGCTATATGGCCCGCGGAGGGGCGGTTCGGTCGTGCTGGAAAAGGGTCGCCGCGTCCGCGCCGCCGAAACGCCGATTGGCCCGCGCGGACGGGTCATGTTGGGAGAGCCGGAAATGCGTTTCTTCTGGATCCTCGCGGCGTTGCTCGCGACGCTGCCGACCGCCGCCGCGGCGGTGGACCGGGCGGCGGTTGAGAGTCGGTTCCAAGCATGGCTGGACGAAGTCATTTGGGCCGAGGCGCGCGCCGAAGGCGTGTCGCCCGCCGTGTTCAAGGCCGCCTTCGACGGCGTGACGCTCGATTGGAGCTTGCCGGGCCTGGTTCCACCCGGATCCCGCCCCGAAATACCGAAAAAGCAAAGGCAATCCGAATTCGGCTCCCCCGAGCGCTACTTCCGCGAAAGCGTGGTGGACGCCATCGTCATCCAAGGGCGGCGCGCGGCCGAGCGCAATGCCCGGACGCTCGCCCGGGTCGCCGAGCGCACCGGGGTTCCCGGACGCATCGTGATCGCGATCTGGGGCCGCGAGAGCTCCTACGGCAACGCGTCGATTCCCTACGACGTGTTCCGTGTTCTCGGAACCAAATCCTTCATGAGCTCCCGGGCCGGATATTTCCGCGGCGAGCTGGTGGCCGCCTTGAAAATCGCCGAGGCGGGCCACGCGTCCGGCCGGCAGCTGCGGTCGAGCTGGGCGGGGGCGTTGGGGCAGCCGCAATTCATGCCCACGAGCTTTCTGGCCTACGCCGCGGACGGAGACGGGGACGGGCGCGCCGACATCTGGAATTCCGAGGCCGACGTCATCGCCTCCATCGCCAATTATCTGAAAGAGAACGGATGGGTTCCGGGCCGGGACTGGGGCTTCGAGGTGCGGGT
>JANQKA010000011.1 GCA_028281405.1 Hasllibacter sp.
AGCCGAACCGCTCCGGCATTCGGTCGGGGAACAACGCCTCGACGGTCTTCCGGTCCCCTGCGGAAAGTCCCACGAATTTCTCTTCGAGACCCGGCATGAATCCGGATCCGATCGCCAACTTCATATCCTCCTCCTCCCCCCCGGCGAATGATTTGCCGTCCACCGTTCCCGAAAAACTGACGATCACCAGATCCCCGTGTTCGGCCGGTCCATCCTTTTCCGCGAGCTTCATGGACATCCCCTTCAGAATATAATCCAATTCGTCATCGGAGGGAGTCGCCACCAACCTCTTGAAATCGAGCCCGCTGAAATCCACCTCCGGGATGCGCGGCTTCAGGTCGTATGTCACCACGAAGGAGAAAGCGCGGTCCGGGAATCCTCCGCTTTCGCAAGTCACCGATTCGAAATTCGGCGGAGCCATCACGCTGTCGCCCGTCTTATTCAGCAACACGTCAACCGCGGCGTCGACCACCTCCTCGAACGCGACTTCCACGGTCTCTTCGCCGAACCGCCGGTCGGCCTCCTCCAGCGTGATCCGCCCCCTCTTGAGGCGACTATTGCCTCCGATTTCGCCGAGCGTCACCAACGCCTTGTGGAGTTCGCTCTGGAATTCCTTCTGATTCAGCTCGACCCTGTAGGAACGGGTCATACTCTCGTTCCGCAGTTGCTTGACCTTCATGGCCGCCTCCCGTTCGGACGCTCTGTCGGGGTTTTCACCGCCTCATAACGGACCGGCGGGAGGGCGCAAGCGAATTCCTCCCCGCCCGACATCCCGGGCCAACCGGCCATCGGGACCGGGCGGAAGCGTGCCAACCGTGGAAGTTCGCGTCGCGGGCTTCCCCCGGCGCCCCGGTGGTTCGCCGGCGTCCTCACGGGATTTCGGGGCGGTCGCCGCTTTCCCCCCGCCCCGACCAGATTAATTGACCGGATGGCCGGCGCGGCCCGCGAATCACCTCCCGTCGACATCCCACCACCGCCCACGGAAGCCGAAAGGGAACACGTCCGGACGCCACGCGCGAACAGCGCGGCCTTGAAAGCGGCGCGTCCATCGACCGAGTGAAGGGGAAATTCTAAATCGACCCGCCACGCGGCATTGAAATCGCGGGAGAGGATATCCCGGGAATCCCGTCCGCGAAGCGCCGGGGCCGCCCCGGCGCGTTTCCCGTTCCCGAATACGGTCAACGCCGGGCCGCCCTCCCTCCGCGGCGCCTGGGCGCAGGGGCCGCCGTCATGCCGTCGGAAAGGACTTTCGTCATGGGATGATCGGGAGCGTCCGGCGCGTGAACGGAGTGAAGCCGGGCGACCGCGGCATTCTGGTCGATGTCCGGCGGAAGGCCCAAAGCCCAATCGAAGAAAATCGATCGGCACTGCTCTGGCGTGATCCCGTCGATCCTGTACGCCTCGCGGATGAGGCCGCGGGGGTCGTCAGGCCGTGTCTCGCGCATCGCATTCTCCAAACACCTCGTCGATCACCGAGCCGGCCCTCTCGGAAACCTCGGCCACCCGCAGGATCAAGTGCTCCACCTCGGGCTCCGAAGCCGTCCTAAGGATGAAGTCGCGCGCCCCCTCGCCGAGTTCATCCGCGTCCACGTAGCGGTCCGTCAACAACCGCACCGCCATCCTCACCCGCCGCAGAAGGGCGTGGGCGGCGGCGAGAGCCTCCGCGCCGTCGGCGCCCACGAGCCCGGCCCGTTCCCCGGCGGCGATTTGATCGCCGGTGGTTCTCACGCAGGAACCCGTCAACAACGCGAACGTCTGCGCGGCGAGTTCGATATCTCGGAGCCGGCCCGTACCCGCCTTCATGTCCCAGCGGCCCTCTCCCGGCATTTCGCGGCTCAGCCGCGCGCGCATGTCGCCCACGTCCCCCAAGATCCTGTCCGGGTCGCGTTCGGTCCCGATGACCCCGCGCCTCGCGCGCTCCAGCGCGTCGGCGAGGCCGGGCGGGCCCGCGATGACGCGCGCCCGCGTGAGGGCGAGATGTTCCCAGGTCCAGGCGCTCTCCCCATGGTAGCCGGAAAACGCTTCTAGGGATGTCGCCACCGGTCCCTGTCGTCCCGAAGGCCGGAGCCGCGTGTCGATTTCGTAGAGGAATCCGTTCGGCATCGGCGCCTCCAGCGCGGTGATCAGCGCCTTCGTCAAGCGCGCGTAGTACGCGCCCGGCGGCAACGGGCGCGGCCCCTCCGAGGTTTCCACTCCCTCGTCGTCGTAGACGAGAATCAGATCGAGGTCCGAGGCGGCGCTCAGCGAGCCTCCGCCAAGCGCCCCCATCGCCAGGACGGCCATGCCCCGGCCGGGCGGCGGTCCGTGTTTCCGGGAAAACTCGGCCGTGACCGCCGACAGCGCCGAATTGACCGTCGCCTCCGCGAGGTCGGCGTACTGCTCCGCCGCCTCGTCGGCGGAGACGATTCCCCGCAGGTGGTGCACCCCGATCCGGAAATGCCACTCGGAATGCCAGCGCCGGGCCTCGTTGAGCACGGACTCGTAGTCCGGCTGCGCCGCCATCGCGCCCGACAGCGACTCCTCGAGCGCCGCGCGCCCCGGCCAATCCTCGAAGAACGAGCCGCCGAGAAAGCTGTCGAGAACCCGGGCGTTGCGGGAAAGGTAGGTGGCGAGGCCGGGAGCCACGGCGCAGATCTCGATGATCAAATCCACCAGACTCGGATTGGCCTCGAAAAGCGAAAATAGTTGGACGCCCGCCGGCAATCCCCGCAGGAACCTGTCGAACACCGCCAGGGCCTCGGCAGGCTCCGAAGCCTTGCCGAGCCGGTCGAGAATTTTCGGCCGGAGGCGGCGGAATATTTCCGCGGCCCGGGGCGAGCGCAGCGCCGGATAGCGTCCCCATCGCTCGATGGCGGCCGCTTCCTCCGGGGTGGCCTCCCGGGACGAATCCGGTTCGGACGGCGCGAAGAACGGCTCCAATTCGGCGGCCACCTCCTCCGCCAAAGCGGCGATGTCCGCCGAAAAACTCCGGGTGTCGGCGGCGCCGTCGAGCGCGGCGAGTCGGTCCAAACCCTCGCCCTTGGGGATTTCATGCGTTTGCGCGTCGTTGAGCATCTGAATCCGATGCTCGACCTCCCTAAGGCGCAGGTATTTGGAAGACAGCGCGCGCGCGGCGGCTTCCGGAATCCGTCCCGCGGCCGCGAGCGCCTCGAGAGCGTCCAGCGTTCCGCGGTGGCGCAGACCGTCGTCGCGTCCGCCCCAGATCAACTGATGGGTCTGCGCGAAGAATTCGATCTCCCTAATGCCGCCGCGCCCGAGTTTGACGTCGTGTCCCTCCACCCGGATGTTCCCTCCCAGCCGTTTGTGGCCCCGGATGCGCTCCCGCATCCGGTGGACGTCGTCGATCGCCGCGTAGTCCAGATACCTGCGCCACACGAACGGACGGAGCGCGCCGAGGAATTCCTCGCCGGCGGTCATGTCGCCCGCCGCCGCCCGCCCCTTGATCCAAGCGCCCCGCTCCCACGTCCTGCCTTCCGCCTCGTAGTAGCGTTCCGCCGCGCTCATGGACACGCAGACCGGCGTCGAGCCCGGATCCGGCCTGAGTCGCAGGTCGGTTCTGAAAACGTATCCGTCCGCGGTCGTGTCCGAGAGGGTCCGCGTCATCGCCTTGACCGCGCGGACGAGCGCCGGCTGGATTTCCGCCGCGTCCGATCCGAGGCGCGAGTCGTCGAACAGGCAGACCAGATCGATATCGGACGAATAGTTGAGTTCGAACGCTCCCATTTTGCCCATGGCGAACACGCTCACCGTCGCCTCTTCGGGAATTCTGCCCTTCGACCGCTCGGCGAGGAGCGCCAGGCCGAGCGCGCGCTCGACCGCGGCGTCGGCGAACCGGGTGAGCGCCCCGGTCACCCGCGGGACCGGCCAAATCCCGCCGAGGTCCAGCAGCGCGAGCGCCAGCGCGAGGCGCCGTTTGGCGCGCCGAAGCCCCGCCGCGTCGGCCCCGGCCGCCTCCGCGACGATTCCGTCCACCACCACGCCGGCCTCTCCTTCGAGGGCCTCCCCGAGCCAGGACGCCTCCCGCGTCAACAGATTGGCCAGATGGGGCGAGGTTCCGCCGACCCCGGCGACGAGTTCCGCCGCGACGCCCGACACCGGGAGCGCGCCGGACACCTCCGCCCCGCGATCTGGTTCGAACGGCCGCGGAACGCGGGTGATGCCGTCAAGGAGCGCCATTCGCGGGTGATCGACTCCGGCGCAGCCGAGGTCAAGTTGAACTCCCGCCGGGGCTCCGATACGACGGGGCCATGAGCAAAAGCGTGAACCGCGTCCGCGCCGCCCTCGAGGCCGCCGGATTGGAGCCGAAGATCAAGGAGACGGGCGGTTCGGCGCGCACCGCCGCGGAAGCCGCCTCCGAGATCGGTTGCGGGGTCGACCAGATCGCGAAGTCCATCATCTTCAGACGGGAAAGCGACGGCCGCGCCGTCCTGTTCCTGACCGCCGGCGGAAACCGGGTCGACGCGGCGAAGGCGTCGGCCTTGGCCGGCGCCGACCTCGGAAAGGCCGACGCGGAGCTCATCCGGCAACAGACCGGATTCGCCATCGGCGGAGTCGCGCCCGTGGGCCACCTGTCGCCCATCGACGCGTGGCTCGACCCGCGGCTGGCCGAATTCGACGTCGTCTGGGCCGCGGCGGGCACGCCCCGCCATGTGTTTCCCATCGCCCCGGCGGACCTGTCGCGGCTGACCGGAGCGGCGGAGGCGGACTTCGTGCGGTGATCCCGGCCGGGTGAATTTTCCCATCGCGCGTCCGGCCGAGGCGCCGTCCGGCGGATGCGTGTCGACGAAATCACAATTTCGCCGCGCCCCGTGGTGGCCAAGGAATCGGAACCATCCAAACTTGGACCCCGCGGGACCGTGGCCGGCTTGACGGCCGCGGCGGGTTGGCGTGGATCCCGGCGGTGATTCCCGGCTTCAACGTGTTCCGACCAATCGTCCCCCGCGATTCCCGCCCGAATGTTCAACACCGGCGAAGCGGTGTTATCCGGCGGCCTTCAGGTTTCCGCCCGGAGCGCGGTCTCGGGCGCGGAACGCGGCGGACCGCGCGGCCGGGAAGCGCCGTAACCCGGCCCGGTCACCGATCCACCGACAATCAGGATCCCCGCCGCGGGAACCGTTGGCGGGAATCGACCGGTGGGACGGAGCGGGGATTCGAAATTCCCCCGGACCCACCCAATTCCCATCCGCGGCGTCACCCCCACCGCGAAAAGGATTTCCGCCCGCGGGCGCGGACTTCCGGGAGGACGTGAGCGTCACCCTGTCGTCCGGAGCGTTATCCGCCGGCGGGCGCGGACTTCCGGCGGATCGTCCGCCGGGAGCGCGGGGATCCGGCGTTCCGCCACCCAATCCGGCCGCGCCGCCGGAACGGGCCGGGGAATCGCGGCATGGAATTCGCGCCTTGGGAACGCCGACCATTTGGCCGGACGGATCCTCCACCGGATCGCGAGTGAATTCCCGCCGCGCGGACGCGAACCATGAAGGACGCCGGAGTCGGGATCCTGGCGGCCACCGAATCCGGACGCCTTCCATCGCGGCTCCGGACACGCCGAAACGGGATTCCCCGAGCGTCCGTTCCGGGCGAAGCGGCGGTTCGCGGAAAGGGAGCCGCCCGTTCGCCCGCGGACCGGTCCGGGCGAAATCTCCTATTGCAAAGTGGTCGGTTTTCAATATATCGGCGGGCAGGAAATTTCACTTGAGAGAGACCGCGATGCGCAGCGACAACCCCTTGATGACAAACACCCCGAGGAGGGCGCGCGATTCCCTCGGCTTGACGGCGGGCGCCGCGGCGGTGTTGGGCGCGGGCGGCGGCGCGCTGGCGCAGGAGGCGGAGGAATTCGTGCCCATCGACACCAGCGAAGTGACCCTCGCCCAGGGCGCGGACGGTGTGCTGACGATCAACAGGCCCGACGCCGATCCCATCCTTCTGCAGCCCGACTCCTACAGGGTCGTGGACGGCGTTTTTCAAGTTCCCTCCGAATTGGCGAGTTCGCTCGGAATCGACGTGGCGCGGGAATCCAACCTCGGAGTCAGGATACTGGAGACGTCGGCCGGCATCGCCTTGGCGGCGGGCGTCGTGGTCGCCGGCGACAGGCCGCAGACTCCGACGGACGCCCCCCCAACGGTGTCTCCCTTGGCGGACAGGGCAGAGACCATCGGAAACCCGATCGAAACCATCAATCTGTTCGACGTGTTCAGCGACCCCGAAAACGGCCCGCTGACCTACACGGCCACCGGTTTGGATGACACCGGCCTCTCGCTCCGCGGCGGCAGGATTTCGGGAACCTTGGAGGACACGGTGACCGAGGACGTGACGGTGGACGTCAGGGCCACCGATTTCAGGGGTGGATACGCCACGGACACCTTCGTCATCGAAGTGAACACCATGCCCGTGGTCGGCGCGGACGCCACTTCCCTGGACGGAACGACACGGATCGCGCTCGTCAACGAGGAGATCGCCGCGTTCAACGTCGACGGCAGATACACGGACCCCGACGAGGATGAATTGACCATCACCGTTTCCGGTCTTCCGAGTGGCGTGGAGTACGACGAGTCGACGGGCGACATCGCGGGCACGCCCACCCGCGAGGGCGAGCGAAGCGTCACGGTCACCATCAGCGACGAGAGCAGGGGAGGCAGTTTCACCGAGACCTTCACCTTCAGGGTGGTGCCGATGGGTCTGGAACTGGAGGGTTCGCCCGACGCGAACGATGTCCTGACCGGAATGACGGGCAACGACACGCTGCGCGGCTACGGCGGAGACGACACCCTCGAGGGCGGAGCCAGCAACGACTTTCTCCACGGGGGGCCGGGGGACGACAGCATCTTCGGCCACACCGAGGATGACGCCGGCGACGGGAACGACATCGACACGGCGGTCTACGAAAACGACCGGGACGACTACGATGTCGTCAAGGCCATGGTCACCGAGGACGGCGAGACCTCCCTTCTGGTGTATGTGGACGACATCTCCGACGACGGGGAAACCGATGGAACCGACGAGGGGCGCGACACCCTGCGGGACATCGACGTGCTGCGTTTCGCCGACGGGGAGGTGAGCGTCTCCGACGATTTGGACCTCACGAGCGTCACGGGCGACGAAGAGGACAACACGCTGACCGGCAACGACGAGGGCCAAACCATCGAAGGATACGCGGGAGACGACACCCTGATCGGCGAAGGCGGCGACGACATCTTCAGGGGAGGCGAAGGGGACGACGGCATATTCGGCCACGCGGAGGACGAAGACGGCGAAGGCGACGAGGTCGACACGGCGGTCTACGAAGGCGACTTCGCCGACTACATGGTCAGGAAGGAGCGGGTGTTCGACGCCGATGGCGACCCCGATTTCATCAGGGTGCATGTGGAAGACATCGCCGACGACGGGAACACCGACGGAACCGACGAGGGCAGCGACGCCCTGCGGGACGTGGAGGTGCTGCGGTTCGCCAACATCGACAATTTCAGCGTCGAAAACGATTTGGAATTCGATCTGCTCACCGGAACCGACGGGAACGACGATTTCTCCGGCGGGGACAGGGACGAAACGATCCAGGGACTCGGCGGCAACGACATGATCCGGGGCGGCCGCGGCGACGACACGATTTATGGCCACGCGGAGGAACCGGAGGAGGGCGAGTCCGACTTCGGCACCGACACCGCGGTCTACGACGGCGAGCGCGACGACTACACCATCACCGAGGAGCAGGTGGTCATGGACGGGGAACTCGTCACCCGGGTCATCGTCGAGGACACGGGCGAAAACGGCGGCGCCGACGGGGTCGACGAGGGACGGGACACGCTCATCGGCATCGAAATACTGCAATTCGCCGATTTCGACGAGTTCCGCGTATCGAGCGAATTGACCCTGTCGAGCATCACGGGATCCGAAGGCAATGACGAGTTGATCGGCGAATCCGGCGATCAGACGATCATGGGCCTTGGCGGTCCCGACTCCATCGAAGGCCGATCCGGCAACGACACGATCGACGGCGGCGCCGGTGACGACACAATCAACGGTGATTCGGGCGGAGACACGATCACCGGAGGCGCGGGCGACGACACCATCGACGGCGGTTCCAGTTCGGATACGGCCGTCTACTCGGGCAACAGGGCCGAATACATGATCACAGAGGTGATGGTTTGGGTGAATGGAAACCCCGTCACCCGGTTGGCCGTCGAGGACACCGCCCCGGACGGGGGAACCGATGGCGTCGACGAGGGACGGGACACCTTGAACAGCGTCGAAACCCTGCAATTCGCCGACGAAACTTCCGTGACCGTTTCCGGACTGAACAATCTCGAAGTCACCCACTACATCGGCGACGGCGAAGACAACGAAGTGACAGCCGCGGACGGGGACGAGACGCTGGAGGGGGGCCGAGGCGACGACACCCTCGACGGCGGAGCGGGAGACGACAGCATCGACGGAGGCGAAGGAAACGACACGGCCGTCTATGACGGGAATCGATCCGACTACACACTCGACAAGACGGTCGTGTTCGAGGATGGCGAGTTCGTCACCCTGGTCACCGTGCGCGACAGTTCCTCGGGCGGCGCCGACGGCGTCAACGAAGGCGAAGACACGTTGCGCAACGTGGAGATTCTCCAATTCGCCAACGATCAGGATTTCAGCGTCGCCGACGATTTGAGCATCACAACCATCACCGGCACCGAGAATGGCGACATTCTTACCGGCGAAGACGGCGTCCAGACGATTACGCCGGGCGAGGGAGACGACAGGATCGACGGCGGAGCGGGAGACGACATCGTCATCTACGAAGGGATGCGGGACGAGTATGAAATCACGAGGGAACGGGTCGCCGACGGCGCCGAACGCTACATCCGGATCATCGTCGACGACACTGCGGACGACGGAAACACGGATGGAACCGACGAGGGCCGCGACACGTTGCGCAACATCGCGACACTGCGGTTTGGTGGCTTGTCCGGCACCGACACGAGCGTGTCGAGCCTGAGTTCCATCGCCATCTCCCTCCAACTCAACATGGGCGGCGACGGCGACGACGAATTGACGTTCATGAGCGGCGACACCGGCGACTGGACCTTCGAAGGTGGAGACGGCGACGACACGATCCGGGCCGGTTCGGGAGACGACAGGATCGAAGGAGGAGACGGCGACGACAGGGTGGTCTACAACGGAAGCCGGGACGACTACACGATCACGACCGACCGCGTCACCCACGACGGGGAAAGGACGACGCAGGTGACCGTGACCGGCCAGGGAATCGGAACCGACACGCTGCTCGGCATCGAGCGGATCGTGTTCGACGAGGGCACCGCCGACGACGAGGAAGACGACGAGACGGTGTTGGTGGCCGACCTGCCGACCAGCGAGGACAACGTCCTTTCCGGAGATCCGGACGCCGAAGGAGACGACGCCAACGACACCATCGACGGGCTCGAGGGCGACGACACGATAACCGGCCACGGCGGGGACGACACGCTGATTGGCGGAGAAGGCGACGACACCCTCGACGGCGGAGACGGCGACGACACACTGCGCGGCGGGGATGACGACGACATTCTCAATGGCGGCGCGGGCAACGACATACTCGACGGCGGCGCGGGCGACGACATCCTCGACGGTGGCGAAGACAACACCGCCGACGACGGCGAAGGCGGCGATGGCGGCGATGGCGACGACGAACAGGAAGACAATGACAACGACACCGCGATCTACCAAGGCGCGGTATCCGAATACACCATCATGGAAGAGCAGACCGTGGTGGACGGCGAAACCATCACCCAATACATCATCGAGGACACCGCGGACGACGGAGAAACCGACGGAAGCGACGAGGGCCGCGACACATTGCGGAACATCGAGACGGTGAGATTCGGCGGCGCCAACATGATGATCGGCGATCTGGTCGTCACGGCCATAGACGGAAGCGACGGGGACGATCCCGATCTGGTCGGCGACGACGGAGAGCAGGTGTTCCAAGGTCGCGGCGGCGACGACACGTTCAGGGGCGGAGGCGGCGACGACACGATCCACGGCCACACGCGCGGCGACGCCGGATCGAGCGCCGAAACGGACAGGGCGGTATACGAGGGAAGCCGGGACGACTACGCGCTCACGACGAACCGCGTGGAGGTGGGCGGGACCACGATCACGCAGGTCACCGTGAGGGACAACAATGCCGATGACGGGCAGGAAGGTGTCGACCTGCTGAGTGGAATCGAAGAGATCGTGTTCGAGTCGGGAACGCCCGACGACGACGAAGACGACGTAACCGTCGTCGTGTCCAATTTGCCCACTTCCGACTCCGACACATTGACCGGCACCGACGGCGACGACATGATCGCCGCGATGGGCGGAGACGACAGGATAACCGGCGGCGCCGGCGACGACACGATCGACGGAGGCGCGGGGTTCTTCGACCGCTCCCTCTATGACGGCATGGTGGGGGATTACCTGTTCGACTACGACGCGGACGGAAATCTTCTCGTCATCGACAGCGAAGACGGCGGCGAGGATGGAGTCGACGAAGGCCGTGACACGCTGATGAGCATCGAGCGGGTGCAATTCGACGGCCTGTCGCTGCAGGTCACGAACATACGCAACGGCGCCAACGAAAGCACGCCAAACGATGATGGAAACAGGGAGACCGTTGGCGGAAGTTCGACCGACATATTCCTCACCAGGCTCGGCGCCGACGACACGGTCGCGAACACCCAATGGAGGGGAGAAGCCGGCGACGACATATTCCAGATATTTTCTCCGTCGGACCTCCCGGGGGACGATGCCGTGCTCACCATTTTCGACTTCCGCCGCCAAGAAGGCGAAGGAGACGACGCCGTTGAGGACGAGGACCGCATCGCTCTGGCCGACACCGCCGAACTCAGGGCCATCTCGACATCGCGTAGAACCGAAATGATCGACGGTGAAGAAGCCACCACCACCGTCATATCCTTTGGCGGAGAGGAATCCATTATCCTCAGGGGGTACGGGGGCGAATTCACTCGGGGCGTGCACTATTATTACGTGAAGGTCGCGGAGCGGGAGCCCGAGTCGGGAAACGCCCTCCGCCCGACCGCGAAACAGGAGATCACCGCCACCGCCATCGAACCGGATTCCGTGTCCGCGGTCAATCACGGCCCCCGGAGCGCGGAGGAGGAACCCGCGGGGGTATCGGAATTCACCGTTGACGATGACCCGGTCGAATCCGCGCGCGACCCGATCGACTCCACCACATCGGCGGACACGTCCCCGGACTCCGACCCGGAGGGCGACGCGGCGCCGGAAGGCGT
Organism: Hasllibacter sp.; assembly: GCA_028281405.1. GTDB lineage: Bacteria > Pseudomonadota > Alphaproteobacteria > Rhodobacterales > Rhodobacteraceae > JANQKA01. The sequence goes on from JANQKA010000011.1 coordinate 11,274, forward strand.
GACGCTCGTCGCCGACCCCGAAACGGATTACGTATTCTTCGACTTCGCGTAGTCGGTTCGCCGGACTCCGCCGTATTGCGGAGGTTCCGGGTCGGATTGTGATGATTTGAACGGAGGTGGCAGCCGTGGAGTTCAATGGCCGCGCCGCGCAGGAATGCTTCGATCTGCGGCCGGACACCGCTTCCGTGGAGGCGGTTCCGGAATTCGTCGGTCCCTGCGCCCTCGAAGACGACGACTTCCCGTTCGAGGAGATCAGCGCCGTCGCCCAGGCGGAAAGCTGGCGCAAGGAAATCAACCGCCCCATTTACCATGTCCACAAATGGTGGGCACAACGCCTCGGATCCGTGTTCCGCGCCATTCTCATAGGAGCCCTGACTCCCGCGGGAACCGATGTTCTCAACAAATTCTACCGTCCCATCCGATTTCACGGGCGAACCGTGTTCGACCCGTTCATGGGAAGCGGAACCACAATCGGAGAAGCGGTCAAACTCGGGGCGTCAGCCATTGGGCGCGACATCAATCCCGTCGCTCACTTCCTGGTCCGAAACGCCTTGGCGATCCACGACCGCGCCGCCGTCCACGAAACATTTCAAAGTATCGAACGTGATGTGGCCGATCCAATCCGGAATCATTACAAGACTAAAATGCCGGATGGGGGGAATGCGGATGTTCTATACTATTTTTGGGTGAAACGGGTGGATTGCCCCGAATGCGGCCGCGATGTGGACCTATTTCCCTCGATGGTGTTCGCGAAGCACTCCAACCCGCGCGTTCATCCCGAGGCCAAAGCGGTTTGCCCGACCTGCGGGGAAGTGAACTCCGTGCTTCACGACGACAATCACGCGACCTGCGCGCGTTGCGCCTCCGAATTCAATCCACAAAGTGGAGCGGCCAATGGGAGAAAAGCGGTCTGTCCGAATTGCGACCATGAATTTCAAATCGTCAAGACGGTTCGCGACGGGGGGGCCCCTCCATCCCACCATCTCTACGCCAAACTCGCGCTCGCGCCCGATGGAACGAAATTCTACGCGGCGGCGACCGACGAAGACCACCGCTCCTACGCATCCGCCCAAAAGGAATTGATCGCGCGCGACAACGCCTATCCGGTTGTCGGCATCAAACCCGGATACAACACCAACCAGGCGCTCGGATACAATTATCGTCATTGGCATGAAATGTTCAACGACCGTCAACTTCTTTGCCTATCAATTCTCGCGGAAAGAATTCGCGGTATACACGACCCGGCTTTGCGGGATCTGTTCACATGCCTATTTTCCGGGACGCTTGAATTCAACAATCTGTTCGCTTCCTACAAGGGGGAGGGAACCGGCGCCGTCCGGCACATGTTCGCGCATCATATCCTGAAGCCCGAGCGCACTCCGATCGAGGCGAATATCTGGGGCACGCGCAAAAGTTCGGGATCATTCATAACCATGTTCGAAGGCCGGATCCGCCGAGCCATGGACTACGCCGACAATCCTTTCGAACTCGGCGTCCTCAACGCGACAGGAAAGAAATCCACTCGGAAAATATATGGCTTGTCCGAACCAATCGGTTCCAGCATCGCCGACGATTTCATTTCGTTCAAGAACGGAAAGCGCGTCTATCTTTCGTGCGGCGATTCCAGCTTGACTGATATCGCAGACGGCGCGGTCGATGTCATTGTCACGGACCCTCCATTCTTCGACAATGTTCACTACTCGCAGCTCGCCGACTTTTTTCACGTTTGGCAGAGACATATTCTCGGCGAAGGCGGCGCGCGCTCAAGCGACAGCACCCGATCCCCCGCGGAAGTGCAGAATGCCGATGTATCCTCGTTCACAAAGAGATTGGGGGCGGTATTCGGGGAATGCCACCGTGTGCTGTCCGATCGTGGTTTGCTGGCCTTCACCTACCATCACTCCCGATCCGAAGGATGGATTTCGGTGTTGCGCGCGGTCATGGAATCCGAATTCGAAATCAGCGCGGCGTTTCCAGTCAAATCCGAGATGTCCGTGGCCATGCCGAAAACCCAGGCAAAGGAGCCAATCGACCTGGATATCGTATTGGTTTGCCGGAAACTGCGCCGGGAGAAAGGCCATCGGCGCGATGTCGATCTTTGGAGCGCGGTTCACTCAAAGTCCGCAAATCAAATAAATCGGCTCCGCGCGGCGGGCAGGAAACTCAGTCGGAATGATTCACGCATAATCATCATGGCTCAGTTGATTCGAATGCTGTCCCGGTCCCGAACAATGGATTCCGCCCTGTCAATACTGCATGAAAGCGAGAATGAAATAGAATCCCGCATCGAGGCGCTTCATTCCCCCGGGGTGCTCGACGGAGTCGTATCATGAGCACCGTTTGTCCCTTGTTCAAGCAATGCGTGTCCGCAATTCGTCAAAACGTTTTTATCGAACGGATGAACGTGGGGGACAAGGAATTCCACTTCCAGAACTGGTTCGAAGCCCGATTGAACGACCTTGGCGAGTCCCACGACAGGCCGAGCCGGAACACTTACCCCGACTTCAGGCTGGTCCGCCATGCGGAGGGGTATGAACTGAAGGGGCTGGCCTATCCTGGCCGACATGCGAATTTCGACTGCAACAGCCGACCGCCCTGCGGTGAACATAACGACCGCCGGATATTTTATGTGTTTGGCCGCTACCCGGCGAATCCGGACGGTGACCTGTATCCTGTCCTTGATTTGGTCATGTGCCATGGAGACTTCTTGAACGCCGACAACATGTATTTTCACGAAAACAAAAGCTTTCGGGGATTCGGCGCGTACGGTGATATTCTCGTGCGGGACAGAAAGATGTATGTCGCCCCGACTCCCTTCGCCTTGGCGGACGGAACCGCTCACCATCGAACGCTTATATTACCCAACCATATGCCGGTCGATGACGATTTGATCGAAGTCGCGACCTTGGTCCGCCGCGAAGTCGACCATGTGGTGATATCGTATCATTTCGATATGCGCGCCAATGAATTAAAAACGGAATTCGCCCCGAATCCAAACATGGGAAGGGAGCATGCGTTCAAAGCGTACAGGTTGAAGGGCGATCCGTTGGGCGCGGTTACTTTGGCGGAACATTCCCGATAAAAGGTGAATCCCGCCAAATCGGATACTTCGTTCATCAATGGTGTCGACGGCTTGTCCCCGATTATCCGGATGGCCGCGCCATCGAATCCCTTCATTGATTATTTACGAAGATTGACCTTTCGTCAAGCGGGACAATCAGTTCGGAGGCGATTTCCCGTCCCGCGCGATCGAGGACGTGGACTGCGGCGGCGAACATGCCCGCGGTTTCCCGGATTACCCCGAATACCGGCATCCCGCTCCGGACCTTCCCGCCGGAGCGCGCCCTCCCAAGTCATCACCGCCATGGATACGTTCAACCGCGAAATTCCAATTGCCCCGCCCGCCGCAGTTTTACTCCACGATGCGCCGCTTCCCGTCGTGGCGGGGGACGGCCGGCGATGAATGGGCCGCACCGAACCGTTCGCACCGCAGTCCGCGGATCCATTCAATGCGGCGCGCCGCCTGGATTCCGCGTGGAATATCAAGTACTCCATGGTCCTGAACGTTCGGAACTGAGCGAGGGCGACGCGCTTCCATCGGCCACATTTCAAGTCAAACCGATTCCCTTCGCATCCTTGTCTCCCGCGGTCGGAGCGCCCCTTCGAACCGTCACATGATGTCACGCTTCCGCTCAAATCCGGACTTCCCGAACAGAACATGTCGCGCCACGCCCCTCTCCGCCACGCGGGGACGATCCCGCCAACCTCGATGGATAAAACCCGGTTGACCCCCATGAAAGGATGATGTATGTGGTGCCCCGAGTAAGAGCGGCCGGCGTCCGGGATGGACGTTTCGACCGGTTCCCGCGGCCATGCACCCGAATCGATATGCGCCAATCACGTCCCGCATCCACGCAATTCCTGCTCACGGCCTCCCATCCCTGCCCGTACCTCGACGGCAGGGTTGAGCGGAAGCTGTTCACGCAGTTGAACGACCGCGAGACCGCCGACACGCTCAACAGCCGCCTAACGGCGCAGGGATTCCGCCGGTCGCGGAACGTGATCTATCGCCCCGCCTGCGAGGAATGCGCGGCCTGCATGTCCGCGCGCATACGGGTCGCGGATTTCAAGCCCACACGGTCGCATCGGAAAATCCTGGCCCGCAACGCCGACATCCGCCGCGATTCGGCTTCGCCTTGGGCGACGGAGGAGCAATTCGAGTTATTCCGCCGCTACCTCCGTTCCCGCCACTCTTCCGGCGGCATGACCGACATGGATATTTTCGAATTCGCCGCCATGATGGAAGAAACCTCCGTCCAGTCCCAGGTCGTTCAATACGTCCTGACGTCGGACGACGGCGGGAAGCGGCTGGTCGGAGTGTGTCTGACGGATGTGCTGGATGACGCGCTATCGATGATGTACTCGTTCTTCGACACATCCGAGCCGCGCCGCTCCCTCGGCACCCATATAATACTCGATCACATCGACGTAGCCCGGCGGTCGGGATTGAGCCACGTTTACCTCGGCTACTGGATCCCCGGCGCCCCGAAGATGGATTACAAGGCCCGATTCAGCGGTTTCGAGATATTTCACCGCGAAAAGTGGATCCGGCCCAAGGATCCAATACGCGAGCCACCGAATACGAGCCCTCCGGAAAACGACGACATTGTTCGCCAGGTGAACCGCATTTCGCTTCCCGCCACGGCGAATGCGCGGACCACCTGAAATTCCTCCCCGCGGGAAAATCGTCATGCGCCGCCACCTTGCCGCCCGGTTGGCCGTCCCGAACCAAAGCATCCAACACGGCCAGCAAACTCCGCGAAAATTCGACGTGCCCGTTGCGCTGTGGCGGTCCCCCCCGATGGAGGAATTGTCCGCGCCGACTTACCACCCAACGGGCGCGCCGGGTGGCGTGGCGGGCCCCGTCCGGCCCGCGTGGCGGCGCGGCCAACCGGAATAATCCGTCATGGCCGGGAGTGGCATCCCGGTTGGAATAGGATCCGTGTCGCCGGCCCCGTCCGCGCGGCCTCCCGCTTACCGACGAGAATCGAACTCACGGTTCAACGCGGCGGGTCCGGCATTCATTGGAGACGCGCGGAACATCCTCACTCGTTGGTCGCCGGCACGCCCGGCGCCACCGCGCATCCCGGCGGTCAAACGGAACACCGGGCGCGCGGCTCCGACGGCGTGTCAAATCCAATCGACGCCCACCGGGCTCGGTCAGACTCCAGCGGTTTCCAACGCGCCCACCACCCCTTCGAACAGCGTCGAACCGTCCATCCCTCCCAGAGCGGGGTCCACGACCCGCTCGGGGTGCGGCATCATGCCGAGGATGCGCCTGTTCGGACTGAGAACGCCGGCTATATCCCGGGCGGACCCATTTGGATTCGAGAGATATGTGAAGGCGATCCGATCCTCCCCGGTCAAACGATCCAGTGTGTCGGAGTCGGCGGTGTAGTTGCCGTCATGATGGGCGATGGGAATCCGAATAACGCCGTTCTCCCCGTAGCCCTCGGTGAAGGCGCTCCGCGTTGTTTCCACGCGCAAGGCTTGGGTGTTGCAGACGAATTTCAGTCCGGAGTTCCTCATCAGGACGCCGGGCAGCAGTCCGGTTTCGGTCAATATCTGGAACCCGTTGCAGATGCCCAGCACATGGCCACCCCGCTCCGCGTGTCCCTTGACCGCGCCTACGATGGCGGACCGGGCGGCGATGGCGCCGCAGCGCAGGTGATCCCCGTAGGAAAATCCGCCCGGCAGGCCCACGAGATCCACGCCTTTCGGCAAATCGGTCTCCTTGTGCCAGACCATCTCGACCTCCGCCCCGGAGCGGGCGAGCGCGACGGCGAGATCGCGATCGCAATTCGAACCGGGAAAAACAATGACGGCGGCTTTCACGATCCGCCCCGTCGATGGTTCGGAGCCGCCGAAGCGTCCGGCGGCGCTTCGGACTCCGCGCATCCATGCGCGCCCACCTGGGCCCGCGCGGCGCTCCCACGGAGTCCCGGTCCCCCTCCCCGCTCCCGCTTTTCAAACCATTCCGCCAAGCGGCGATTCCAGGGCGCGGCGTGCGACCCGCGACAGCCCTCCGATTCAGGGAGGCGCTTCCGCCGACGGAGTGAAGCGGTCCACGCTCCCCGCCGGGGATTCCCCCCGCGCGGCGCCCCTGCGCCATCCTTGTCGAGCCGGTCCGCCGCTCGCATCAGCCGATCTCGATCCGGTAGGTCTCGATGACGGTATTCGCGAGTAGTTTTTCGCACATCGCCCGCACGTCGTCCTTCGTCGTTCCATCTGCGAGGTCGAGTTCGATAATTTTGCCTTGCCGAACCTTGGAGACCCCATCAAACCCGAGTGACCCCAGCGCGTGGCACACCGCCTCGCCCTGCGGGTCGAGCACTCCGTCCTTCAGCATCACCTCGACCTTGGCGCGCATGGAATCCTCCCGACCTTCGCCCTCGGGAGTATCCCGCGAACCGCCGGCCTTGTCCACAGGAGCCCGCCCGCGGGCCCGTGCGTGGTCACCTGACGAGTTTGAGCTTCGAATGCTTCGTTGCAGGCGCGGCGGCGGCGATAATACCCAAGCGCCGAGCCACCTCCGAGTAGGCTTCCGACAACGATCCGAGATCTTCGCGGAACACGTCCTTGTCGAGCTTCCGCTCCGTCTTGACATCCCTGAATCGGCAGCAGTCCGGGCTGATTTCGTCGGCGACGATCAGGAACGGATAGTCGTCCTCCCAGACCCGGCCAAACTCGAGCTTGAAGTCCACCAGCTTGATGCCGACGCCATACATCACGCCGGAAAGGAAATCGTTCACGCGAAGCGCCATCGAGACCATGTCCTCGAGGTCGGGCGGCGCGGCCCACCCGAAGTTGATCACATGATCCTCGGTCACCAGCGGGTCGCCGAGTTCGTCGTTTTTGAGGCAGAATTCGATGACGGGCCGCGGCAGCTTGGATCCTTCCTCCAACCCCAACCTCTTGACTATGGACCCGGCCGCGAAGTTGCGGACGATCACCTCGAGCGGAATCATTTCGGCCTCCCGGACCAGCTGCTCGCGCATGTTCAACCGGCGCACGAGGTGGTTGGGGATGCCGACGTTGGAGAGTCCCCGCATGAAGAATTCGCTGAGTCTGTTGTTCAGGACGCCCTTGCCCTCGACGATGGCCTTCTTCTCGGCGTTGTTCGCCGTGGCGTCGTCCTTGAAATACTGCACGATGGTGCCCGGCTCGGGCCCCGCGTACAGAATCTTCGCCTTGCCCTCGTAGATTTTCTTGCGCCGTGCCATGGGTGTTCCCGAATTGAAGGGCGGGCGAGCGCCCACCGCGCGTTGTGGCACGGCCCGCGGCCCGCCGCAAGGCGGCCGGGCGGGACGGCCCCTTGCGTCGGACGGCGATTTCCATCAGACGGAGGTGGAGCAACCTGACGACGGAGGATCGCGGATGACCACGTTCGACGACCGGGAAAACGCCTTCGAAAGCAAATTCGCCCACGACGCGGACATGCGGTTCCGCGCCGAGGCACGGCGCAACAAGCTTCTCGGCCTGTGGGCGGCCGGACTCATGGGCAAAACCGGCGACAAGGCGGAGGAATACGCCAAGGAGGTCGTCAAGTCCGATCTCGAGGAAGCCGGTCACGAGGACGTCTTCCGGAAAGTGTCCGGCGATTTGGGCGACAAGGCCGACGAGGCGACAATCCGCGCCAAAATGCGTGAATTCATGGACGAGGCCAAAAAACAGATCATGTCCGAGCACGATTGATTGGACGCCGGACAATCGGGGGCGGAACGCCGACCGGCGGGAGTCGGAATGGCGGCGGGTCCGCTTTGTTCCAGCGTCCGCTCCGCCGGGCGGACGAATTTGGATTCGCCGCGGCAAGGGGCGGATTCCCATGCCGGGCGGGACGGGGCGTCCGGAGGCCCGAGCTTTCACTGATCCAGTGGTGGGAGTGTTCGATCCGCGCCGTCCCTGAACCATGAACCATCGAACGCGCGGGCGGGGAGATGGCCCCGGATCGGGCGGAGGGGTCCGATTCCCTCGTCCGGTGTCGATGCGCGGCCCGAACGCCGCGAAGCCCCCGCGAGCCAACCGCGCCGGAGATTTCGAGGCCGCGCCCCCCGCACGGACGCGGTCGCACGTCAAATGTTCCTCCCGAAGCAGTTCAAGGCGGGCGCCGGATCCGCGAATCACCGATTCGGTTCGGATGAGGCGGGTGGCCCGGCGCACCCCGAATCGCGCCAGGATCGTCGATTCGTTCCGCGAATCACCCGCCCGCCTACCAAAGCCGAGCGTGGGGGGCGTGAATCCGCCCGGTATCGCGGTGGAAGCGAATCCGTGCCCCTGGCACGGCGATCACGGGTCCGCGGAATCACCGGTTCGCTTCCGATGGGTGGAGAGGCCGGAACGCCGATTCGACCCTCCGAATCACCCCGCGCGTCACCGACACGGAGCGGAGAGACCCGCCACCCCGATCGGCCGTGCGACGGGAGCCTTCACGAGCGGCACCGCTTGGCGATCGAAGAGGACACAAATGACCGATTCGCTCCCATCGCGGCGCGCGCGCGCCCGGCATCGTGGTGGAATCGACGATTCGCTCCACCGAATCGCCCGCACGACACAAAACGGCGCGGGGAGATCCGCGCCCCCCGTTGGCCGTGCGGCTGAGCCTTCCCGCTCGGCCCGGCACGGCGTTCACGGAGAGAGCGAATCACCAATCGCACCCGACGCGGCGGGTGACTCCGGTCCCCGCCCCCCGAACCGCGCCGGACCCATCGATTCGTTTCGCCGAATCACCGGCACCGAGCGGGTCGGCGCGGAAAACACCCGCGGCCTTGGCCAACGGATTGGCCGCGGGAGCGACTCCCGGGCCATCCCGCATCGCGATCGCGGGGTCGCGAAAAACACGGGCGCCAAGCTCGAAATCCGGCCGGGGGCTCCGATTCGCCCGCCGAATCACTCCCGTCCGCCGGAATCGGCGCGGAGACCGTCCCATCCGAGGTCATCCCATCGACGACACCGCTCCCGCGGTCACGGGCGCGGAGGACCGTGGAATCGCCGGCCAGCTCGGATGCGGCCCAGGGTCTGCGCGGGTCGCGAATCAGCCGGGGGAGGCGGATTGATCCCCCCGATCATCGGCGCAACGCCAAGACGGCTCCGCCTCAGCGCCCTTAATGCCCGATTATTGACCGCTTCCATGGGACCGCCGCGCGGCCACGGGTCAACGCCCGCCAGCGGAGCGTCACCCGCCTCGAAATGAGGCCAATGACCACGCCGCGGCCTTCCGGCGCCCTTCGAGCCACCTCGATCCCACATGATATGAAGCAACCTCATAACTTTGATGAGAATTAAGAATTTGCCTCAAGTGCCGCTTGGCGGGAAACAGGCGTTCGAATCACTCATGGACGCCACGATGACGAATCCCCTCCAATCCATCCTGTCCGAACGCGACTGGCTACTGACCGACGGCGCCACCGGAACCAACCTGTTCAACATGGGCCTCTCTTCCGGCGAGGCTCCCGAATTCTGGAACACGGACCGTCCCGCCGAAATCCGCCGCCTTCACGCCGCGGCGGTCGAGGCGGGGTCCGATCTTTTCCTCACCAACAGTTTCGGCGCCAACGCCAGCCGCCTGAAGCTCCACGGCGCCGCGCATCGCGCCCACGAGTTGTCGAAGGCCGCTGCGGAACTGGGACGGGATGTCGCCGACGCCGCGGGCCGGGACGTGATCGTCGCCGGGTCGATGGGCCCCACGGGAGAGATCATGGCCCCCGTGGGAAGCCTGACCCACGAAGCCGCCGTGGAGATGTTCCACGAACAGGCAGCCGGCCTGAAGGATGGTGGCGCCGACGTGATCTGGGTCGAAACGATCTCGTCACCGGAGGAATTCCTGGCGGCGGCGGAAGCCTGCGCTCTCGCCGGCATCGCGTGGTGCGGCACGATGAGTTTCGACACTGCCGGGCGCACCATGATGGGGGTGACATCCAACTCCCTCGCCGCCCTCGTGGAAAAAATCTCTCCCGGGCCGACCGCCTTCGGCGCCAATTGCGGCGTCGGCGCGTCGGACCTCGTCCGCACCGTTCTCGGCTTTTCGGGCGCGGGGCTTCCGATCATCGCCAAAGGCAACGCCGGTATCCCGAAATACTCGAACGGTTGCATCCACTACGACGGCACCCCCGACCTTATGGCCGACTACGCGGCCCTCGTCCGGGACGCGGGAGCGACCATCATCGGCGGTTGCTGCGGAACAACCCCGGCCCACATCGGAAAGATGCGCGAAGCGCTAGAGACGCGGCCCCGCGGCCCCCGTCCGTCTCCGGAGGAAATCGAGGCGAGACTCGGACGTTTTTCGTCCGCGTCGGACGGAACCCGCCCCGGCGCGGCGCCGAAACGGGAACGCCGCGGCCGCCGGCGCGCCGCCGTCCAACCACCCCGCGCTCCCGGTCCGCTCCCGGAGCGAAGCCGCGCGCCGGAGCGAGAAACCGGAGCGGAACTGGAACCGCATTGCTCATGACACCCCGACCGATGGTGGATTCCCCTCCCCGTTGACCTTGCCCGCGCGGGCGAATCATCCCGGCGTCGCGGATGTTCGCCACACCGGCGCACCCGGACGAACCGCGGCCCGCGAGGGCGCGCCCGGTTTCACTCGCCCTGCGGGTGGGTCGTGTCCCTCCCCTCCCGCCGGGCCGCATCGCGCCCTCCTGCCGTGGTCGGCGGCGCGCGCCCGTCCCAATCGCGCGGAAATATCTCCGACCGCGCGCTCCGGCGCCGGGGGCAACGGGAGAATCGGCGGATTTGGGGATCGCTCAAGACGGCGCCGGGAGGCGCCGCCGCGGCCTTCCAGGGCACACGCCCGGGCCGTCGCCCCCTCGTTCCGCTCCCCGGGGACATCCCCGCCCCCGTGGTGGACATTCACATGTGCGGTTCCCCGCCCAGGTCAGGGGCCGGCAGAGCCTCCCGGCGCCGTCTCGAACAATCCCAGTGGGTTTCGCCGCCGCATGCCCGGGTCCAACCTTGCCCAAACACGCGCGACTTGGTGGGTGCCATGGTCGGCAATCGCGTGGATAACTTCACCCTTGCCCAAACCCGGGCGCGGATTGGTGGGGGATGCCGCTGAACGATGTCGCGGCCCTGTTCCTTGTCCAAACACGCGCGCGCGGATTGGTGGTTTCGCGCCCTCGCGGATGTTCTTCGGATTCACGCGCTTGTCCAAACACGCGCGCGCGGATTGGTGGACCCGCGGCCAGTCCCGTCCCAGGCGCCAAGGAGAGGGCGGAGCCCTTCAGAACAGGCTCTGTTGGTCGCCCGCTTCCACGGGAACGCGGAAGAGATCGGTTCTCAAGCGGGGGAAATCGGCTCTGAAGCCGCAGCGCTTCAGAGCCAACCGGAACCGCATGGCGATGAGTTCCGCGTACTTGCCTTCGCCCCTCCCGCGCTTGAACCACTCGGAATCGTATTCCTTGCCGCCATGCACCTCCCTGACCCGCGCCATGACCCTCTCGGCGCGGTCGGGACAATGTTCCCTCAAAAAATTCCGGAACAGCGGCGCCACCTCGTATGGCAGGCGCAACATCACCCACGACCCGCCCGACGCGCCGGCGTCCCTGGCCGAGGAGAGGATCGCCTCCACCTCGCTGTCGTTCAGCCCCGGAATGATCGGAGCGACCATCACGCGCACCTGGACGCCCGCCCCGGCCAGCTTTTCGATGATCCTCAATCGCCGGGCGGGGAGGGGCACGCGCGGCTCCATGGCCCGGCTGAGCGCGGGATCGAGCGTGGTGACGCTGACACCCACCCGGGTCAGGCCACGCGCGGCCAGATCGGAAAGAATGTCGATGTCGCGCTCTATCAGCGTCCCCTTGGTGACGATCCCCACCGGATGCCGGAAGGACAGAAGCACCTCCAGGATTCCGCGCATGATCCGATGCTCGCGCTCCACGGGTTGGTACGGATCGGTGTTGCTGCCCAGCGCGATGGTGCTCGGTTCGTAGCCTTTTCTGCGGAGCTCCTTCGCGAGAAGTTCCGGCGCGGCGGGACGGGCCACCAGACGGGTCTCGAAGTCCAAGCCCGCCGACAATCCGAGATAACCATGCGAGGGGCGGGCGTAACAGTAGACACATCCGTGTTCGCAGCCCCGGTAGGGGTTGACCGACTGATCGAAGCTGATGTCCGGCGACTGGTTGCGGGTGATCACCTTCTTCGGAGTCTCCAACCGCACCTCGGTCTTGAGCGGCGGCAGGTCGTCCTCGGGATCCCGGTCCCAGCCGTCGTCGACGACCTCCCTGACGTAGGGGTCGAACCTGTGCGCCGGGTTCGTCGACGCCCCCCGGCCCCGACGCCGGCCGGGCGCGATTTCGGCTCTCTCGAACATTGTGGACACATAGAACTTAAATGGAACATTTACCAGCCCTCCGCGCCCCGCGGCGGAAAGAGTGTGTTCCGCGCGGCCGGTGGACCGGCGCGCCCGGCCCGCGCCTCGGCGAATCCACGCGCCCGGCGGAACGCCGGCGGCGGCGCGAAAGCGGAAGCCGCGGAATGTCGTTCCGCGCGGAGCGCGTGTCGCATTTCCGGTTAGCGGCGGCGGCCCCTAGCGTGTAATCCAAGGAACAATTCACCTGTGGAGTGCTCCCATGAGCGACGAACAAGACGAAATCATCCTCTCCGAACTCAACGACGAGGATCTCGTCGCCCAGATGTTCGACGACCTCTACGACGGTCTCAAAGAGGAGATCGAAGAGGGCGTGAACATCCTGCTTGAACGCGGCTGGGTGCCCTACCGCATCCTGACCGAGGCGTTGGTCGGCGGAATGAAGATCGTCGGGGACGATTTCCGCGACGGCATCCTCTTCGTGCCCGAAGTGCTTCTGGCGGCGAACGCGATGAAGGGCGGGATGGCCATCCTCAAGCCGCTGCTGGCGGAGACCGGCGCGCCCCGCGTCGGCAAGATGGTGATCGGCACCGTGAAGGGCGACATCCACGACATCGGCAAGAACCTGGTGTCGATGATGATGGAGGGCGCGGGCTTCGAGGTGGTCGACCTGGGCATCAACAACGCGGTCGAGGCCTACCTCGAGGCGTTGGAGACGGAGGAACCCGACATCCTCGGCATGTCCGCCCTGCTGACCACGACGATGCCCTACATGAAGGTCGTCATCGACACGCTGAGCGAGAAGGGAATCCGGGACGACTACATCGTCCTCGTCGGCGGCGCTCCCCTGAACGAGGAATTCGGCAAGGCGATCGGAGCCGACGCCTATTGCCGGGACGCCGCCGTGGCGGTCGAGACCGCCAAGGAATACATCGCGCGCAAGCACAACCAGATGGCCCGCGCCTGAAAACGTCGGCGCCCCGGCGGGCCGCCGGGACGCCGCGGAACACGCGACATCCCCGGACGGGACGGGCCAATGCCGACGCTCGACGACGATGAACTCACCGAATCCGCCGTCGATATCGACGGCGGCGGCCGCGTCGCCGTCGTCGCGTGCGGCGCGCTCGCCCACGAAATCGTGGCACTCAAGCGATTGAACGGTTGGGAGCACATGTCGGTCCACTGCCTGCCGGCGATCCTTCACAACCATCCCGACCGCATCCCCGCCGCCGTCGAGGAGGCCGTCGCCGCCAAGCTGGCGGAGGGCGTCCGGGTGTTCGTGGCCTACGCCGACTGCGGCACCGGAGGACGCCTCGAGGAGACCTGCCGGCGGTTGGGCGTGGAAATGATTCCCGGCCCGCACTGCTACAGCTTCTTCAGTGGCGTCGGGAATTTCGCCGAAACCGCCGAAGAGGAGATCACCGCCTTCTACCTCACCGATTTCCTGGCCCGGCAATTCGACGCCTTCGTGACGCGGCCCTTGGGCCTCGACCGCCATCCGGAACTGCGCGAGACGTATTTCGGCCACTACGAGAAAGTCGTGTACTTGGCCCAAACCGAGGACGAGGTTCTGTCCGGCAAGGCCCGCGAAGCGGCGCGGACACTCGGGTTGGCCTTCGAGCGGCGGTTCACCGGCTACGGCGACCTCGCCGCGGCGCTTGCCCGCGCCGGCGGCTGACGCCCCCGCCCGCTCCGAATCCCTCCCTTGGCGCGGATGGGTCGGCACCACGACCGATTCCCGACGCGCGGAGGGCATGAACGCATGGGGCCGTCTGTGAGCGGTTGGCTTGGACCGGATCCCGACGCCGGGAGGGCGTGAGGACCGACCGCCACGGCGCCCGGCGGCCCGCGGGCCGGGAACCCGGCGATCAAACCGAAGCGGCGATGACGCGCACCCGTTCGACCATGGCGCGCAGGCCGTTCGACCGCTGAGACGTTAGATGTTCGTTCAACCCCAGCCTTCCGAGTTCCGACTTGGCGTCGGTGTCGAGGATTTCGCCGGCCGTGGCCCCCGAGTAGAGGGCCTTCAGAACCGCGATGAGGCCCCGCACGATCATGGCGTCCGAATCCCCGGCGAACCGGACCACCGCGCTCCGGCCCTCGCCCTCCACCTCGGGCACAAGCCAGACCTGGCTGGCGCAACCGTCCACTTTGGTCGCCGCAACCTTCAGCGCGTCGTCGAGCGGATCCATCGCCTTGCCCATTTCGATCACATGGCGGTAGCGGTCCTCCCAATCTTCAAGGAACACAAAGGTCTCGACGATCTCCTCGAAGCCCTCCCGCGCCATGAATCCATCTCCCCGTGCCGATCCCCTCCGCACCTATCCGCGGTCCGCCGTCTTTTCAACCGCGCCGCGATCCGCTAGCCACGCCGCGAAGCAATGCCCGGGTTTCAGTGACGCGACCGATCCTCATCCTTTTCCTCGGCATGCTCGCCGCCTGCGGCGCGGCCGCGCCGGAGGACGACGGCGGTCAGGATACCGCGGACGCCGCGGACATTTCGCACCCGCTCGTCCAGGAGGTCCTGTCGTTGGAGGTTCTGGAGAGCGTCAACGGATTGCTGGTCAGCGCCGTTGGGCTGCCGCCGACCCAAGGGTACTGGGTGGCCGATCTGGTGCTGGTCGACGGCGACGGGGTCTCCGAAGATGGCGTTTTGGTCTATGAATTCCGGGCTCTGCCGCCACCTTCCGCCACTCGTCCCGGATCCCGGCGGTCGCGTGAAGTCGTCGTTTCGCGCCACATATCGAATCGGAAGGCCAGGGACGTCGTTCGAATCGATGTCGTGGGCGCGTCGAACCGGCGTAGTGTCCGCCGCTGAGGCGCGCTTCCCGAATCGGACAGGTTTCCCCGCGCGACCGGATTTCGAAGGGGCGGTCGCCCGCACCGTCGCGAGATGGGAGCGGAGGGCGGCCCCCGCCGGAAGAGCCTTGTCCACCGCGGCGTTCGGGATCCCGCTTCCGGAATCGGTTGCGCGCTCCGATGGGGAATGGTCCGCGGCGGGCCGAAGCGGTCCCTTCTCCAAGGTTGGGACGGGCATGTTCACCGGAACAACGGAGCGGACGCGGAGCCTCGAGGCGGAAACCCGCCACCGGCCACGCTTGGCGGAGCGCGACCGGTGGCGGCGGGACGGCCCAGGAGAGTAAACGGCCTGATGACGGACCGTTGTGCATGACCGCCCCGCCCTCCGTCCTGTCGGAAAGGAAGCCAGAGGCGTTGCCGCCATCATGACTAGCCCAAGACGAAAGGCACACCATTCGTAGCGGACGGGCCGCCCATACGCAACCGCCTTAAAAACAAGGAACTTTGCGGCGATTCCCCGGCGCGAATCGGTGATTCGTTCCGCCAACCCACCAAGGACGCCCCGGTCGCGAATCGAGGCGCCGAAAGCCTGTCGAAGCGCCTCCGCCCTCCGACCGGCCACGCTTAGAACGCGCCGCATGGCAAGGATTCGCCCGCGAAGATTTCATGTCGCCTTCGACCGAACGACGGCATGCCGGGAAATTGCCGCCGCGCCTCCACCACCATCCGATAGCGGAACATCACCCACCGCCAGGGTTTGCCGCGCAACGCTCCGGGCGCCGAACAATCCCCGCGAGAAAATTCGTCCCTCCGGCAATTGACGGGAATTTCATGGCGCGTCGCGACTTTGTTCGCCGTCACCATCGCCGCCCCCGCCTTCGCAGGAGACGGATCCCGCCAACACCCGCGCTGGAGAAGGTCTTTACATCGACGGAAGATCGCTGCATGTTCTAAGGACATGCGGCGATCTTCCGTCGATGTAAAGCTTTCCAAAGCCCCGCGCGGACGACTGGATTTCGGAGCGTCCGACTGGTTCCCGGCGCGCCACGCGTACATCGGAGGACCGCTTGCCGACGGACGCCGTGATTCGCGGTCACCGCCCCTCGGTTCCACGATTCATGGGATCAAACGGCCGAATCGACATGAAGCGGCGATTCGCCCTCTCCCGCTCCAAGTACGAAACACCCGGAACAAGCGGCGAACCTTAGTCGGGGAACCAACCCGTCCGCCCCCCGTTTTTCCCCCCGGACGGTTGTCGTGAGCTGTCGCGGGTTCAACCGCCGCAGCACGGGCCAACCCCCGGAGCATCAAATCGATTCGATTGCGCCTCCATGCATTCGTGCCGACCGCGGAAGCGCCAAGCCAACCGGATCCACCACACGGGTGAGCCGATCTCACGCGGCAAGACGCCAATATTCCTTCTCGGCGCCCCCAACCGCTCCCTCCAAGCAGGCTGCCGGAGAAATGCCGATGCGCGGTCATCCCTGACCGCGCCCGTGGAAGTGACCGTCATCACGGCCCGGGCCATAACCCGATCGGAAGTCTCTGAGACGCCGGCGTTCGCCCGAGGTCAGCACCCGGTCGCGCCCGGGGATCCGCGATTGGCTTGCCCCGCCGGCGGCCCATCCATACGAACCCGGGCGGAAACAGGAGAATCGGCGGGTGCATGGATTTCGCGGACGCCATGGAACAGGCCCTACTGGAGCGCGACCTTCCCGTGATCGCGTTCTACGATTTTTTCACGCTCGGCCACCAACTCTTCACCGCTGGAACGTGGAAGGGCGAGAACATCGACCCACTGCCCGAATTCTGGGATAGATCCATGGCCAACGCCGCCCTGAAGCGTTTGGACAAAAAACGAACACTCGTCCCCGACGCCGATTTCCGATCGGGTGTCTGGCGTGTCGCGCAGTCGACCCAAGGAGGATACGCGCAGGACATAGTCTGCATGGTGGATCCATACGCCCATGTCTCCCACCTCTCGGCGATGGAAGCTTACGGGCTCACCGACCGCACCCCCCGCGCACTGCACCTTACGACGCCGAAGCGCGAAGTCTGGAAGGACTTTCAGGCCAAACTGATCCGCCGGGATCTGATCGGATTGGATTCAGCTCGAATCCCCGTGTTTCGAAGGCCCGGCATCGGAGACGAAGTCCGTCGAAGGCCGATTGCGATTCACGAAACGGCCCTTCCCTGGGATCCCATGTCCCTCGCGGGGCGACAAACCAGGGTGACCACCATCGGACAAACTTTCGCCGACATGCTCGTCACACCGCGGTTGTGTGGAGGCATGCACCATGTCATCGATGTGTGGGAAGCGGAGGCAAAGGACTGGGAAGACGAAATCGTGGACGCGGTGCGGCAACTCGACAACAAAATCGCGACGGTGAGGGCGGGATACCTCCTCTCCGAATTGCTGGGATTGGAAAATCCCGTGTTCTCGGAATGGGAGGCGTTCAGCCAGAGGGGCGGATCCCGCAAGTTGGACCCCGACTCGGAATACGTTCCCAAGCACTCGCGAAGATGGGGAATTTCCCTGAATGCCTATTGAGGAAAACGCTACGGCCCTTCCGGACACAACGTCTTGGGTGCGAATTCCGCGCAAGGGCCGAACCGGGAAAGTCGGACACGGAAACCATTCGAATTCTCCGCGCGGACGGATCAAAGCCCGCCCCCGTCATGTCAAGGCCGCATCTCCGGACCCGGGGCGATCCATCCACGAAATCCGGAGGGTTTCCTTCAATTCGCAAGCGGCCTTCGGTCCACCGCCATCCAGTGTTCAGGGATGAACGCGACATTCCCCATCCCGACCGACCACCGGTCGAACCGGAGCGGCGCGGACGACCGAACCGCGGGATTATCCCATTCAATGGGAGTTCCGCCGCATTCCACCGTAAGAATGGCCAAGTCTCGACGCGACCAATCCGGGTCAACTCCAATGGCCGCGGCCGCCGAAACCGGAACCCGGCGCGTGTCGTGAAGAATCCAGTCCCGCGCCAACCGGTGTGGGATCACGCCAAAGTCCGCTTCCCACGCCGGTATTCCAGCCTTCAAAGATCGATGATATCCACGCGCCCTTCCTTGGCGCCCAAGGCCATCTTTCCCTCGCTGAGCTTGAGCGCCTGATTCCCGAACACCTCCGCGCGCCAGCCACGTAGGCACGGCAAATCCCGATGCCCCGCCGCGAGCAGGTTCAGATCGGAGGCGGAAGCGATAAGTTTCGACGCCACGCCGGATTCCCCGCTCTTGGCCTTCAGGAGAACCCGCAACAGGTCGGCAACCGCCGGATCCGCGTCACGGGCGTCCGGCTGTTCTTCGAGGCGGGGATGGTCTTCGGGGGCCATCCCGTCCGCGGAGCGGATCGCGGCGAGGATTCCCTTGGCGATTTCTCCATGCCGCGCTTCCCGCGCGAGAAGCCGCGCGCGGGACAAATCCTCCTGGGCCCGCGGCCTAAGCGCCGCGATCTCCAGAAGCGCGTCGTCCTTGAACACGCGGGCGCGGGGAACGTCCTTTCTTTGGGCGTGGACTTCGCGGAAACGGGCGAGCTCCTTCACCGCCGCGAGAAATTTTCCGGCGCTCGAGCGGACCTTCACGCGTTTCCACGCCTCCTCCGGCGCGACCACGTAGGTGTCCGGGTCGACGAGCGACGCGAGTTCCTCCTCCACCCAAGCACGCCGGCCCGTGCGGTCGATTTCCCCGGCGAGGTGCTCGTAGATATCGCGGAGGTGCGTCACGTCGGTCAGGGCGTAGGATTTCTGCTCCTTGGTCAGCGGCCGCCGAGACCAGTCCGTGAAGCGCGACGTCTTGTCGAGCCGCCGTTTGGCCACATGGCGCACCAGCGTCTCGTAGCCCGCCTGATCGCCGAATCCGCAGACCATCGCCGCCACCTGCGTGTCGAACAGCGGAAGCGGAAACACCCGGCCTTCGATGTAGAAAATCTCGAGATCCTGCCGGGCCGCGTGGAACACCTTGACGACCGAGGGATCCCTGAAGAGATCGTACAATGGTTCGAGATCCATGTCGTCGGCCAACGGATCGACGAGCGCCGCGTCGTTATCGCCATCTCCCCGATACGCGAGCTGCACAAGGCAAAGCTTGGCGTAGTAGGTGCGGTCCCTGAGGAATTCGGTGTCGACGGTGACGTATGGCCGTTCGGCGGCGGCGGCGCAGAATTCCGCCAAATCCCCCGTATTCTCGATCTGTTTCATCCCCGTCCTTCGAAGGTGACCCGCGGTCGGGATAGCGCGGCGGAGACCCCATCGCCACCCGATTCGGAGCCGTCCCGGAGCGTAAAAAGCGAACGGTCCCCCGCGGCCACCCGGCGCAGGACCGCGGGATAAAGCCGATGCTCCATCTCCAACACCCGGACGGCCAGCGATTCGGGAGTGTCATCCGGCGACACCGGCACCAGACCGCGTCCCAGAACCGGCCCCGCGTCGAGATCTTCGGTAACTTCGTGAACCGTGCAGCCCGCCTCGGAATCGCCCTTCGCGATGGCGCGGGCATGGGTGTCCAGACCGGGATACTTCGGCAGAAGGGAAGGATGGATGTTGAGAACGCGTCCCCTCCAACGCGCCACGAAGCCCTGAGTGAGCACGCGCATGAATCCCGCGAGGCAGATCAGGTCCGGATCCGCGGCCTCCAGCCTCCGCGTCAGAGCCGCCTCGAACTCGAGCCTCCCCGGATGGCGCGCATGGTCGATCACATCCGCCTCCACTCCGAGCGACCGCGCGCGGGAAACCCCGGCGGCGTCCGGCCTGTTCGACAGCACCAGCACGGCGCGCGCCGGATGGTCGCCGGACATGCTCTCGACCAGCCGCTTCATGTTGGAACCACCGCCCGATATCAGGATCGCGACTCGGGCCGTCATGCGTAACGCACGCCTTCGCCGGCTTCGACTACGCCCATGACCCAGACCTTTTCACCCGCATCCTCGAGGTCGCGGGACAATTTATCGGCATGTTCCGGCGCCGCCACAATGACCATGCCGACCCCGCGGTTGAAGGTTCTGAACATCTCCGCCTCTTCGACGCCGCCCTCCCGACGGAGCCAGTCGAACACGTCCGGCGGGCGCCAACTGCCGGTGTCGATGCGCGCGCCAAGTCCGGCGGGGAGGATCCGCGGCAAATTTTCCGTCAGCCCTCCGCCGGTGATGTGCGCCAACGCGCGCGCGGCCCCGGCGCGGATGACCCGCAGCGCCGGACGAACGTAGATCCGGGTGGGCGTCAGAAGCGCCTCGCCGAGGGTTTCCTCCGCGAACGGCGCCCGGTCGGACCAATCGAGGCCCTTCTCGGCCACGATGCGGCGCACAAGGCTGAAGCCGTTCGAATGCAAACCATCCGAGGCCAAGCCGAGCAGGACGTCGCCCTTAGACACCCCGGACGGCAGTTCCCGTCCGCGCTCGACCGCGCCCACGGCGAAACCCGCGAGGTCGAAGTCCCCGACCGCGTACAGGCCCGGCATCTCCGCGGTCTCGCCTCCGATCAAGGCGGCCCCCGCGCGGCGGCACCCCTCGGCGATTCCTCCGATCACGTTGGCAGCCCCGTCCACCGACAGCTTTCCCGCCGCCAGGTAGTCGAGAAAAAAGAGTGGTTCGGCTCCTTGGCAAACGAGGTCGTTCGCGCACATCGCAACGAGATCGATGCCCACCGTGTCGAGACGCCCGGTGTCGATGGCGATTCTGAGCTTTGTGCCGACGCCGTCGGTGGCCGCCACGAGGACCGGATCACGGTAACCGGCCGCGCCGAGGTCGAAGATGCCTCCGAATCCTCCGAGCGCGTCGGAGGCCCCTGATCTCCGGGTGGAATTCGCGAGTGGCTTGATTCGCTCCACGAGGGTGTTGCCGGCGTCGATATCAACTCCGGCGTCCGCGTAGGTGGCCATGTCGTCCCCCGATTTGTCGGGGTGGGGATTAGCCGCCGCGATGAGTGGATGAAAGGCCGAAGCGACCGGGGACGGGCACCGTCCAGAGCCAAATTTCCTCCCCGGGCGCCCCATCGGCCTCCGCGGATTGGATTTTCCGGCCGGCCAGCCAGTCTCCCGGAGGGGTTTCAATCCGGCGCGGTGTTCAAGGGAGCGCCGAGCGCCGCCACCCTGCCCTGGTTCCGGACGGCGATTCCGCCCCTCACGGCGGCCGGGTGAATTCGGGCACCGCCGCCGTGACCCGGTTCCGGGCGGTGATCCCGCCCCGCACGGAGGCCAGGTGAAATCGGGACGCCGCCGCAGTGGCCCGGTTCCGGGCGGTGATCCCGCCCCGTCGCGGCCTCAATGGAAACGTGGCGTCCAGTTCCGCGTGCTGCTCAGTTGGAATCCCGCCCCGCGCGGCGGCCAGATGAATTCGGGCACCGCCGCCGTGGCCCGGTTCCGGGCGGTGAACCCGCCCCGTCGCGTCCTCAATGGAAACGTGGCGTCCTGTTCCGCGGGCTGCTCAGTTGGAATCCCGCCCCGCGCGGCGGCCAGGTGAATTCGGGCACCGCCGCAGTGGCCCGGTTCCGGGCGGTGATCCCGCCCCGTCGCGGCCTCAATGGAAACGTGGCGTCCAGTTCCGCG
>JANQKA010000014.1 GCA_028281405.1 Hasllibacter sp.
CAGGGCAGGGACACCTTGACGGAGGTCGAAACCCTTCGTTTCGCGGATGAAACGGTGACCGTGACCGATCAATCCATGAGGGTCGATGAGACGGGCGAACCCCTTCGCGGCGGCGCGGGGGCCGACGTCATTTCGGGTGGGCCCGGCGATGATCAAATCAACGCCAAGGGCGGGAACGACATCCTGTTTGGCGGTGCCGGAAATGATTCGCTTAACGGCGGAACTGGTAACGACGTTTTGTCGGGAGGCGACGGCGAAGACGAACTCCATGGCGACGATGGAGTGGACACGCTTAACGGCGGAGCCGATGACGACTTCCTCAGGGGAGGCGCGGACGAAGACGTGCTCCACGGAGGAACCGGCGACGACTACCTCTTGGGCGGCGGGGGAACCGACACGGCGGTTTTCGAGGGCGATCGGAGCGAATACGACATTTGGTGGAGGACGGTCGACAACATACACCCCGGGCTCCTAGCCCTCGGCTACCCGGAGGAACTCACATCGCTTATTGTTTCCCACCGGGACGGCGCACAGGGCAGGGACACCGTGAAGGAGGTTGAACTCCTTCGTTTCGCGGATGAAACGGTGACCGTGGCCGATCAAACCATGTGGGTCGAAGAGACGGACGAACCCCTTCGCGGCGGCGCGGGGGACGACGACATTTCGGGTGGGCCCGGCGATGATCAAATAAACGCAAAGGGCGGGAACGACATCCTGTTTGGCGGTGCCGGAAACGATTCGCTTAACGGCGGAACTGGTAACGACGTTCTGTCGGGAGGCGGCGGCGAGGACGAACTCCATGGCGACGATGGAGTGGACACGCTTCACGGCGGAGCCGATGACGACTTCCTCAGGGGAGGCGCGGACGAAGACGTGCTCCACGGAGGAACCGGCGACGACTACCTCTTGGGAGGCGGGGGAACAGACACGGCGGTTTTCGAGGGCAATCGGAGCGAATACGACATTTGGTGGAGGACGGTCGACAACATACACCCCGGGCTTCTTGCCCTTGGCTACCCGGATAAACTCACATCGCTGATCGTTTCCCACCGGGAAGGCGCGCAGGGCAGGAACACCGTGAAGGAGGTCGAATTCCTTCGTTTCGCGGATGAAACGGTGACCGTGTCCGATCAAGCCCTTTGGGTCAAAGAGTCGGGCGAAACCCTTCGCGGCGGCGCGGGGGACGACGACATTTCGGGTGGACCCGGCGAAGATGAAATCTACGCCATGCGCGGGAACGACACCCTGTTTGGCGGTGCCGGAAACGATTCGCTTCGCGGCGGGTCTGGTGATGACGATCTGTCGGGAGGTGATGGCGACGACGAACTCCACGGCGGAACCGGCGACGACGACATTTACGGCGGCGATGGTGAGGACACCGCGGTCTTCTCCGGAGCGCGTGGGGATTACGCCGTGGAGAGGGTTGACGCCAACACGATCACCGTCAGGGACAACAACGCGGACGACGGCGACGATGGGTTCGACACGTTGACGAATGTCGAAATCCTGGTGTTCGGCGAAGAGTCGGAGATTGTCTCCGACATCGCCGCTTCCGACGGGAACGCGGTCGACCCTCCCGGGGCCGAGCAATGGGGTACTGGATTCCAACCGATCGACGATGCCGGAATGCTCGCTCGGGTGACCGTGCTGGACGCGGACGACCCGTTCCACTTTGGTTGAATCGCCTTCTGTGTCCGCTGCCGGGTGACGCCGGCGCGGAATTGGAGTCGTGAAACCCGCCCGACCCCATGATCGGCCGGAGTCGACGATGGTGGATAATGAATCCGCGGCCAGAGCGCGGCTTGGTCAGACGCACCATCCTTGAAGTGAAACCGGGCGTCCCGACCGATGCCGTGATTCATCCGCCGGTGGGCGGTGGAGGTTGGTGAAGCGGACCTGAATCTTGGCACTGCCGAACGCTCCCGTCGCCGAAGCGAACTCCAGACTCCCTGTCCGGTCCCAAGATCGACCGTCGGTTGGCGGCGATGTGAATAAAGTGCGACCGTATCAGGGGCCGGTCGAACGATTCCTTCGCGAAAGCGGGATCGAGACTCTCCGCCCGATTCAAAGATTGGTCGGGGGTGCGGTGGTGCGCGTGATGCACCGACCCGAATCTGGAGGGTGCCGAAGGCTTCCGCCGCGGAATCAAAATCGTGACAATCGCCCGGTTCCGCGATTGCCCGAAGGTGGGCGGTGGTGGATTGCGAGAGGGCACCCGAATTCGGGGTGGAAGCGAGTGCCCACGGCGGGGCATGGATTGCTCGGCATCCCGCCACCCCCACCTGCTTCGCCGATGCTGAACCATGGCGCGATGATCGGGGACGGGGGGCGCGCCCCTGGTCGAGGAAGGATGTCCCCCGCCACGGTGCGGGGAACTCACTTCGCCGAATCAATCACCGGCTTCGCTTGGTGCGGGGCGATGGAGCGATGAATTGGGGCCGCCGGGGCGCGAGAGGGTGTCTCGACCTGCGGAGCGGAGCGCGTCGTCCTCCGACGGTCCCCGCCTTCTACCAGTATTGGGCGTGAATTGATGGATCCGGGGCTGGGCGCGAGTGACCCTTGGCACGAATGAACGCCCCTGGGCGGGGAGCGGAGCACGGCTATCCGCCGGTCGTCCTTGGCTTCGCCGGGTGCTGGTCGATGGATTATGAAGCGATTGACCGGAGCTTGGGCGCGAATAAACGGCCCCGGGCGGCGTCGAAAGCGTGACAACCAACCGGATCCACCGATTCGCCCAAGACGGACAATGAAGCGGGAGCGATTCGTTCACGGCGGGGCGGGGGAAGATTCCAATAACCGGATCGTGTCATCGCTTTACCGGCGCGGGCGGTGGCGTTGATCCGGGAACCAAGTCGGATCCCCGGAAATTCGGATCCGATCGCAACTCATTCACTGGAAGACGGATGCTTGCCTGCCAGCGGATTACCCAGACTCGCCATCCGGCTTCAGAATCGTCCGGGAGGCGTTTGTCATGCCGCGCGACGCGGAATATTTCGGCAGCGGTGGATGGAACACAGGGATGAGGTGGGCTGGACGGCGCCCAGGGCGCTCCCTTTTGATGCCGGGCGTCGGCGAACGGTTACCGTCGCAGGAGAATGGACGAATAATCACCCGCTGCCGTCCGACCTCCGATCGCGCGCGAATGGCGGTCATTGACGGAGAGATCGCTTCCGGTTCCCTGGGCGAGGCGCGCCGTCGTGTCTCCCGGTGAATCTTCGAACCGACGCTCCGGGCCTTGGCTTAGGCTCGTTCCATGGTGTCGATGACGATTGGCGTCGGGTTCGGCGAGGGGTGCTTGTCCCGCGTTGGAGGCCGGACGCGCGATTGGAGGTGAATTCCGCCGACAGGAATTGTTGTGGCCAATGCAACGGCGGAAACGGTTCGAACGCAGCGCCACGCTACGGGGGAATCGTCGAGTACCGCGACTATGCCGACGGTATGAGGACGCGATTTCGCCAAAGACGGGGCCGTCCTACTTCATGGCGTCGCACAATTCCAACATCCAAGACATGTCCATATGATGATGCCCTTGTTGGCCGGCTTCCCGTGGGGGAGCGGTCGACGCGACGATCGAGGCCCCGATCAACAGCATCAAATACTCTTCGCGATGAGCTTCGTCTCCGCAGGCGACGAGGATCTGCGCCGCCTGCAGAAAGGCGGGAGGCGGCGGCCCATTGTAGGCCTCCTCTTCCGGCGGGAAATCCTCCGGTTCCATTTCGTGCACCTCGCAGCCCGCGACGGCCGTCGCGAGGGCCGACAACCCGGCGAACGCAACGATCCGGGCCTGTCTGGCGGCGCGCGCCTTTCGGTTGATCATGTCGACCCCCACTGTTGGTAGAAGGCTTCGTCTCCGCGCCGGCCCGCCGCCACGGCGGTCGTCCCGCCGTGGATGATGGTCGTCAAACGGCGCGACCGTGGCGGAAGCCGCGGGACGGGGGCTGACTATCACGAAATGGCGACTTCAACAACCACGGCCGTGCCGGCCCGACGGATATAGGCCAGGCGCGCTCTGGTTCGTCGAGGCTTCGTCCTTCCCACGTCAACCATGGCGCGGGCGGACACGTTCCCGTTCCGAACTATGAAGGGTGGATGGCCGGACGGGGGCAGGATGGCGATTCCGGTTCCGAAGCGACTCGGCGGAACATTTGGCGCCGCGTGGGCGAGATTCCCGCGCGGACCCTCATTCGTGGGCCGAGTCAATGGCTTCTCGATTCCCGGGATTCGAACCGATGCGGCATCCGAGGCGGATATGGAGCTTGGCGGGACGGCGGTTCCGCGCGGGTTAGGTTCGCAGCTTCACGACCTGGAAACGGGAGTGCCCGGGCGCCGTGAGTGGGTCTGAGATGGCCGAGATCAAGAATCGAGGCGAAACCCCAATCGGATATCCACCGGCTCAGGCTGTCCTTCAGCGAAGCGAACAAGCGCGAAATTTATTCAAAATTCACCATGAGGGACGTTTTGACGATGGTGGCACCGAACCGAATTGTCCGCGGTGCATGCACGCTGTCCGGCCGAACCAGCGCGATTTACAGCGCCAGGTGCTGAACGCACCGGAGAAAGGAAAAGCGATGACCACCTACGACGAAATGACGGACTACGAACTCCGGCGCGAAATCCGGCCCCTCTTACTGAAAGTCCTGTTTCGTGGATGGATCAAGAACTTCGCCGGAATCCGAATGGCGGAGACAGGGCGCAATAGGATTGTTGAATGTGAGATCCTCCACCAATATCTTTCCGATCAGTTCTTGACGCTGAAATCCTCACTACGCCTTCAACGACGCGGTTGGATTGGAGGACGCCAAACGGCTCTTCGGCGATCCACCGCCGATGCAGGAGACATTCTGCTCTTTCGGGATTCACATGAAACAGGAATCGTCGGTCATGATCTCAAGGGATTGCCGGCCGCGCTCATCGGGCACGGGATGATCAACACTTCCGGGACGCCGGTACATCGCCTACATCCTGAATCACAATCATTGGGTAGACGAAATCCGTCGCGAAGCGGTTTACCGAATTGGGTCAAAGACTATCTCAATACCTGACGCATTGGTGGCGGCTCCGGTCGCCCGCCACCGATACCCTTTACTCTCCCGGAGCGAGCCGACACCACGATTCACCTTGCCGGAGTGTCCCGCAATTCTCACCCTCGTAGGGTCCGACCGGGTCGTGCCGCCGAACTGTGGCATTTCCGGATCGAAAATGTTGGGGGACGATGGAGTATTCGTGAATCGTGGAAGGAATGCGTGTTTGTTTCCAAATTGGGATTCGCTGCGTTGACGCCGTGGCCAACGCAAGCGCTTCGAGGAAGCGCTGTCGCTTTCGGGATGTTCCCGATGCGCGCGAGCCCACGGAACATTCACGCCGGCAAATTGGTTCGCCAGAAGAATTTCGGCGTGAAGAAACGCCTCGGGTTCCATGCCCACGCGGCGGCGGATCTTCGGATTTGCGGCCCGCGGGCGTGTTATTCCTGCGCTGGGTAGCTCACGCGTCGATCCGGTACCGCGCGATCATGTCCCGATCCGGTTCCACGCCGAGGCCGGGACCATCGGGAATGCCGACGCGACCTCCGTTCGCGGCGACTTGCCGCTGAATGTCCAGAGGCTCGGTCAGAAGGTCGTCCCGAAAGGCGTTGTGGGTGGTGTCGAACTCCAGCCAGGGCTCGCGCGGCGCGATCCCGCCGGGAAGTGTCGGCATCGCCGCAAGAAGATGCAGGTTCGCGGTCACGGAGATCGCCGATCCCCAAACATGATTCACCACCGGCGTGTGATGCGCGTGGCAAAGCGCGAGCACGCGCAGGTATTCGCTGATTCCGCCCAGGGCGCAAACTTCCGGCTGCGCGATGTCGAGCCCCCGGTTTTCGAGGATCTGGCGCCAGCCCCAGCGGTTGAACTCGGCCTCGCCGCCGGAAATGCTCACCTTCAGGCCGGCGCGCAGCTCCCGGTAACCGTCCAGATCCTCCGGCGCGACGGGCTCCTCGAACCAGTAGGCGCCCATCTCCTCGAGGGCGCGGCCGACATGGAAGGCGTCCGGGGTCGTGTAGCAGTGATTGGCGTCGACCATGAACCGCCCCCTGCCCTCGACGCCCGAGGCCACGGCCTCGCACAGCTTCACGTCCGCCTCCGGCCCGAGTCCGACCTTCATCTTGGCCGCGACGAAGCCCATGTCGAGGATGCCGGCCGCTTCGTCCCTGAACCGGGCGACGTGATCGTCAACGCTCTCGCGCTTGAGCATCATTCCGTAGCCGTACGCCGGCACGCTCGTCCGGTGGGCTCCGCCGATCAACTTGTGCAGGGGAAGGCTAGCGACCTTGCCGGAAATGTCCCAGAGGGCGATGTCCACCCCCGACAAAGCCTGCAGTGGCATTCCCTTTTGGCCGTGATCTCGGAGCAGGTTGTACACTTTGTGCCAAACCACGTCGCGGTCCAGCGGATCGTCGCCAAGGATCAGGGGACGGATGACTTTTTCGACGATCCCCTTGTTGGCGAGGGCGATGTTACCCGGGCCGAAGCATTCGCCCCAGCCGGTCACGCCATCGTCGGTTCCGATTTCGACCAGATGCGCCGTCCGACGCGAGTAATACTGCTGCGAATAGCCCAACTCCTCGGGGAGTTCGTATCCGAGCACATGGCTTTGGACGCTGGTGATTTTCATGTGTTCTGCCCTTCCGTTTCAGGAGTGCTTCGTGTCGCTCACGGCGATTTCCCATCCGTCCGCGCGCGGAGCACGACCTCGCAATTGCCGAGCCAGCATTTGCCGTCCTGACATACGTCCGCGCGCGCGGAGCAGGACCACCGTCGGACGGGCGGAGCCGCCCCGCGTCGAAAATCCGCTCGTCCCCGCGGAGTACACCAATGGTGGACGGGATAACTCCCAGCGTGGAATATTCGCTCGCCCGCGCGGATGACGACGAGGATTTCGGGGCGATCCGGAGGGATGTCGGGGGTCGAATATCCGCCGGTTCGCGCGGGGCGCGACCCACCCGACCGAGTCGGGGTCCGGCCACCGGGCACCTCCGAGCCGCGCCGGATGCGGGTCGTGTCGCGGACTCCAAGAATCACCCCGGCCGACCGGGGACGAGTCTCGGGATTTGAAATTCCGCGGACGTGGAGCGGGGACATTTCGGTTGGGCGGGGACGTTTCGACCGCCTCGGAAAGGCATCGATCGAAACGTCAACGACGGGAAGACAACGCGAGTCGGGCGGATTCCCTGAAACTTCGATCGCCGAACGGGACTTGTCGCGGCCTGGTGGAATGAATCCGTCCGATGCCCGCAGGCCGGCTGCCCCTTCGCGGACGGCCCCCGCCCCGCGGTCTCGGATGAGTGTGAGTTTGGCGAACTCCATGGATAACCTCAGTCGAACAGAGTCGCGGCGCGGGTTTTGATGTTTTCGCCGACGTGGAGCGCCAACGCCTGGATCGTGCTGGTCGGATTGACCGCGCCCGAAGTGACGAAGATCGAGCCGTCGACGATGAACAGGTTCCGCACGTCGTGCGAGCGTCCCCAGGCGTTCACCACCGAACGCTCCGGATCGCCGCCCATCCGGCACGTGCCCATCTGATGCCATCCCGCCCGCCACCAGACCCGCTCCGGCGGCTTCCGCAAAATCTTTTCCGCGCCGGCCGCCAACAAAACCTCCTCCGCGCGGTCCTGGCCGTGCCGAAGCATGGCGAGGGTGTTGTCGCTCAGGCGGTAGGTGATTTTCGGCGCCGGGATTCCATCGCCGTCGGTCAGTTCCGGATCGAGCGTGACGCGGTTGCGCTCCTCGGGCAGATCCTCTGTGACCACGGTGAGCCCGGCGAGGTTGGGGTAGATGTCGTCCATGATTTCCCGGTGGGCCGCTCCCCACGGAATCGGATCGTCGACCCCGAACCCGCCGAGGGCGTGGGTCATCGGGGTCGTGGACCTTCCCGAATGCAGGCCGTAGCCGCGGACGAAGCCCCGCGATGGATCAGACTCGTAAAACTCCTGGCTCAGGATCGAGCAGGCCATCGGGCCCTTGTGCCCCTCCATCGGCCGGTCGAACACGCCCGACACCCCGGTGAGCGGATGGAACATCAGATTCCTTCCGACGAGGCCGGATCGGTTGGCGAGGCCGTCCGGGAACAGCTTAGAGGTGGAATGGAGCAGAAGCCGGGGCGTGCCGACTCCGTTGCACGCCAGAACGACCAATTCGGCCTTCTGTTCCCGGACGCGCCCGTCAGGCCCGTGATAGAGCGCTCCCGTGGCGAAGCCGGTGTTCCGGTCCACCAGGATTTCCCGGACGCGGCATTCCGTGCGCAGTTCCACGCCGGACCTTTCGAGCATCGGCCAGTAGGCGAAGTTCGCGCCGCTTTTCGCCCCTGCCGCGCATCCGAGATCGCAGGTTCCCGCGTTGACGCATTTTCCCCGGCCGTCGTGGTCGCGGCTGAGTATGGCGGCGTCGGACGGCCACCAGTGCCAGCCCAATTCGTTGAATCCCTTAGCGAGCGTTTGGCCCAGCTCGCCGATCGGAATGGGCGGCAGGGGCGGCGAATAATCGGGATATGCCGGATTGCCGGCGAGGCCGGACACGCCGATCGTCGCGTCGTTCATGTCGTAATGCGGCGCCAGCGTGGCGTAATCGATCGGCCAGTCTTCGCCTACGCCGTCGAGGCTCCGGGTGCGGAAATCCGAAGGGCGCATCCGGGGCCAGTGACCGAGGAAATTGATCGTCGAGCCGCCGACGCCGTTCCAATTCACCGGGGTGATCGGGCTGTCCGAGGAGTTGACGGGATAATCCTGTTTCAGCCCGCGCACGTTCGGGTCGCAGGAAAATTCCCCGTAGCGGGCCAACTCGTAATCCTCCCTCCGCGACGGAAAGTCCGTGTCGCGCAGGTGGCTGCCTTGTTCGAGGCACAGGATGCGCATCCGGGTTTCGCGCAGGGACCATGCGATCGCCGCCCCCGACGCGCCCGCCCCGATGATCAGGACATCGACCGTTTCATTCTCCATGATCGCCGCCTCTGATTCCGGTGGTGTCTCGGTAAACCCGCGCCGCTCGTGCCGTGGCTCGATTCGCTGGGTGGAGGCTGTTGTGGGAGTAGGTTGCCGGGCCGTCATCCCGCATGAGGTCGCGACGCGATGCTTGAACGTCGAAGATGCGTCGTCGTTCACCAGCCAGAACATGGCTTCGTTTCGTAACCAAATGAAATTGACGACCTGTCCACTTTCGCACGGTCTGCGATCTGAGCGTCCACTGGCAATCGCCCGAATCACCCCGGAGGGGTGGCGGCCCGTCCCGGGGCGGGCCGCCGGACTTCCTACGCACCGGACGCTTGCCGAGAGAGAAGCGTACCGGCACTATGGCGTGAATTTTACAGAAGAC
>JANQKA010000051.1 GCA_028281405.1 Hasllibacter sp.
TTCGGGAACATCCGATTCGGAGAAGTTGGGACACAAGTTTCGAATCGCCGAATCATCCGGCGGTCGCTTCGCGGACCCGATGCGCCGGCACGGAACATCGCTCCGCGCAGGGCACGGATTCCACGGCGTCGCGCCCGCGCCCGGAGCCGATCCGGAAGCGCCCGATTCGGGGACGCCGCGGCCCACGATCCGGATCGCCGAATCGCGTGGCGGCCTCCAAGCCGCCGCCGGTCGGCCCTCGCCTGGAGCGCGCATCTCGGACCCAATGCGCCGACACGGAACATCGCTCCGCTCCGGTGGCGGATTTCGCGGCGACGCGACCGGAGCCGATTCGGACACATCCGATTCGGGGAAGTCACGATCCACGTTCCGGTTCGCCGAATCGCGCGGGAGTCTCCGCGCCGCGGAATGCCCCCGCGCGCTTGGCGACCACGATTCCACCCCGGCCCCCGAATGCGGAACACCACCCCGTCCCAATCGCGGAATCGATTCCGGCGCGACCGGGTCAGGAGCCGATTCGGCCGCGCCCGGTTCGGAATCCACTGGTTCAACCCCGCGGCCCACCGAAACCGGAGGCCGATCCCGCGCCGCCACCCGAACGCCCGGGCCATCTGGAATCCGCGAAGTTGCGTGAATTCACCGATCTCTCCGCGCTCGCGCTCAACACCGCGACCCTCGGCCACAACCTTGAAGGACAAGGCGCGGGCTGGCCGCCGGAACGCGTCATCGACGCCTGCGCGGAGCGCGGATTCGGCGGAATCGTGTTCTGGCGGAGGGAGGTCGGCAACCGCGCCGCCGAACTCGGCGAACGGGTCCGCGCCGCCGGTATGACCGTCGCCGGCCTCTGCCGGACCCCATACCTCACCGGACGGGATTCCGAAGGCTGGTCCGACGGGGCGCGTGCCTCGGTCGACATGGCCGCCGCGCTCGGCGCGGAGGTCCTGACCATCGTCACCGGAGGCACCCAGCCCGGAACCAAGGGTCTCGCCGACACCCAGAAAGTCCTCGCCGGGCGCGTCGCCGACCTCGCGGTCCACGCGGCGGAGGCGGGCGTCAAACTCGCCCTCGAACCGCTCAACCCGATGTTCGGGGGCAACCGGACATGCATCTTCACGGTGGCGGAGGCGCTCGAAATCTGCGATTTGGTCGGCGCGCCCAACGTCGGGGTGGCGGTGGATGTTTATCACGTCTGGTGGGACTCCGCCCTGACCCGGAGTCTGGAGCGCGCCCGGGGCAGGATTCTGGGCTTTCATCTCTGCGACTGGCTGGAGGACACCCGGGACATGCTGCTCGACCGCGGAATGATGGGGGACGGCGTCGCCGACCTCCGGGCGATCCGGGCGGCGGTGGAGGGGGCCGGATACCGCGGGCCGTGCGAGGTGGAGGTGTTCTCGGCGCGGGACTGGTGGCTGCGCCCTCCCGATGAGGCCCTCGACGCCGCGGCCGACCGCTTCCGGCGGGTCTGCTGAGGAATTGATTTTGACAGGCGGCCCGTCCGGGGCGCTGATCGCAACGGGGCGCGGATGACCGCGCCCGAAGGAGGAAGACGACATGAACACCAAAATGCTGAAGATTTCCGCCGCGGCCCTGGCCCTGAGCGGCGGCGGCGCGCTCGCCGCGGACGTGGAGGTGCTCCACTGGTGGACGTCCGGCGGCGAAGCCGCGGCGCTCAACGTGCTCAAGCAGGATCTCGAGCGCCAGGGCATCGGATGGGTCGACATGCCCGTCGCCGGCGGCGGCGGCGAGCAGGCCATGACCGTGCTCCGCGCGCGGGTCACCGCGGGCGACCCGCCCACCGCCGTGCAGGCCCTCGGCTTCGACATCCTCGACTGGGGTGCCCAGGGCGCGCTCGCCAACCTCAACGCGGTCGCCGCCAGGGAGGGATGGGACGACGTGGTGCCCAAGGCGCTGCAGGCCTTCGCCAAGCACGACGGCAAATGGATATCCGCGCCGGTGAACGTGCACTCCACCAACTGGGTCTGGGCCAACAGGGCCGTGCTCGACGAACACGGCATCCGGGTTCCGCGGACGTGGAGCGAGTTCACCGCCGCCGTCGAAAAGCTCGCCGACGCCGGCGTGATCCCGATCGCCCACGGAGGCCAGCCCTGGCAGGACGCCACCGTGTTCGACGCCGTGGTCATGTCGACCGGGGGGCCGGACTTCTACGAGGCCGCGTTCATCGATCTCGACGAGGACGCCCTGGGATCCCAGACGATGAAGGAGGCGTTCGACCGGATGGCGTTCATCCGCGCCAATGTCGACGACAACTTCTCGGGACGCGATTGGAACCTGGCGACCGCCATGGTCATCAACGGCGACGCCGCGTTCCAGATGATGGGCGACTGGGCCAAGGGCGAATTCCTCAACGCGGGCAAGGTTCCGGGCAGGGACTTCCTCTGCTTCCGTTTCCCGGGCACCCAGTCCCAGGTGACCTTCAACGCCGACCAATTCATGATGTTCGACCAGGGCGGCAGGGTCTCCAAGGAGCAGGCCGCGCTGGCCAGCGCGATCCTTTCACCCTCGTTCCAGTCGGCCTTCAACGTGGTCAAGGGATCGGTCCCGGCCCGGACCGACGTCTCCGACGCGGACTTCGACGCCTGCGGCAAGCGGGGCATGGGCGAACTCGCCGCGGCGAACGCCACGGGCAACCTCTTCGG
>JANQKA010000180.1 GCA_028281405.1 Hasllibacter sp.
TGGGGTATCTCAACCCGGAAGTGTGTGCCCGTGAGTTGCGGAAGGTCGCCTCGCGGGAGAATAGAAAGGTGGCGGGGATTGTTTCGGGGAAGCGGAGGAGCGGGTTCGCACTGGGGAACCACGGAGGTGCGTCAGGCGGGTCCGGGGGCGGTCTCCCGCCCGCAGGTACCCGCCGGACGCGCCACCGCGCGAACGAGACTGAGAAGAGAATAATCCGACAGGACCAAAATCAAGGGATGTCAATTTTAGGTCCGGTTCGGCCCTTGACTCGTTCGGAAGTCATTTCGCCCGGGGGATACGTCGCCGTCACCGTTCCGGGGCCCAGCGGAACGGTCGGGCCTCTCGCGCCGCGGGGCACGGCGTCCAAATTCGTGACGGTCGGACTTGGAGGCTCATCCCGCAATTCCTGAATGCCAGGCGGGAGCGGTTCGGGAATCCGTCGTGGACACGGAAACGCCGGAACGTTCTGGGGTTCATGGCGGACTCCGGGCACGCCGAAGCTCGAAACCGCCGACACCCGGTCGCCGCAGCCACGCCGGGGCGACGGAACAACCGAGGCGAATCATCGTGGATCGTTGGTTCGGTTTGCCTCGCCGGTGCGACCGTGAACACGCACGCCCGGCCGGTCGCAATCCACTTGCGGATGAGTTTGCGGCGCGGTATGTAACCTGCGGGACGAAGCCGGCGGACTGTTCGGTAAACACGTTGCCATCTACGAAAACAAGACTTTGCCAGCGGAGGCGATCGATGCATATCCAAACCTACCTCATCAATCTGGAAAGCAGTTCCGACCGACTGGAGGAGATGGCCTTCCGACTTCGGAAGATCGGGGTGGAATTCCAACGTGTCCCCGCCTTCGATGGCCGGGGGATAGACCTCGAGACGCTGTCGGCCTTTCCGGACGCGGACATCGACGCGTGTCTCGCGTTCATGGGGCGGCCGTTCCACGGCGGCGAATTCGGGTGCTACAAGAGCCACTTGGATTGCGCCCGGCGGATTGTCGAGTGCGGCGTGGACCAAGCGCTCGTGTTGGAGGACGACGTGGAACTGTCCCCGGACTTGCTCGACACAGTCCACACGATCATTTCACTTCTCTCCGCGAACAATTTCGACTGGGATCTCGTGCATCTCGGCCCAGACCGCCTCAAGTACACCACCGATGTCGGGTATCTCGACGAAAGCCGACGAAAACTCGTTCATGCCCACTATTTTCCCATGACCACCAGCGCTCTCTTGTGGAACCGTCAAGGGGCGTCGCGGTTTCTGGCCGAACACTCCATCGTCAAAATGCCGGTGGACAACCAATTCAGGGAATATCTAACCCGTTCGAATCGCGGCTTCGCCGTGTGGCCAGCGCTGGCGCTCCAAACGGCAAGGGACAGCACGATCAATCCAAGCGGGATTCCGGATATGCGCAAGCGGAACCGCCGCTGGAATTACGGTTATCTGAAGCAACGTCGGCTCATCACAAACAAGTTCATCGCTAGGCGTGGTCGACGCAGGTCGCGGCGAAAAATAGAACTGCGACCCTTCATTGATGCCGGTGTTGGCTCAAATCGGGCGAACGGAAGCTCAACTCCGGGGGAATGGAAAAATCAGCTCCCACATCCAAAGGCATACATAATAAATTTGGATTCCGGAAAGGACAGGATGCGGGCCGCAAGCGAACAACTGAACGAGGCGGGCATCGAATTCGAACGCGTGGCCGCATACGATGGGCGGAATCTGAGCCACGCGGATTTGGAGTCGTTTCCCGACGCGGATACGGAGACATGCCTCCGTTTCATGGGATGGGAAATGTACGGAGCGGAGTACGGCGTTTACAAAAGCCATTTGGAATGCGTCCGAAAAATATTCGAAAGCGGCGCGCCTTACGGTCTCGTGTTCGAGGACGACGTTATTGTTCATCCCCTCCTGCTTCATCATCTCGACAACGCATTGGATTTGCTTGGCGCGGTGAAAGCGGATTGGGATGTCATTCATCTGTCTCCAGTCGATTTTCCCATTGGACTTACCACAAAAATCGGTGAAACCGGCCTCAATCACACTCTGATCAGGGCTCACTATTTTCCCATGACGGCGGGCGCGTTGTTGTGGAGCCGGCGTGGAGCGCGCGACTTCTCGACCCGCCACGCCACGGTTAAAATGCCATTCGACAGATATTTGCGTGAAATCCTGACCCGTTCGAATCGTGGCTACGCGGTTTGGCCTCCCTTGGTCCAACAAAGTTGGAGCGACAGCCAAATCGACGTGGATGGAACAATGTATGATGAACGAAAAAGATTTCGGGGCAGATGGCTGAATCGGTTCATCAAAAAGCGAATTATAATCGCAAATCGAACGATCGCCGGCTTGCACAGATTCCGGGCGATTTTGTCGAAAGAGGGAAGTCGCGGCCGGAATTCAAGCCCGAAACCCGATGATTTTGGTGGGATCGATAAACTCCAGGAATGATGGGGGATGAAGGTGCATCGGAATTCCACTGAATCTCCATGTCCATGAATTGGAGACATGGCGCCCTTGACGCGGATTTCGTCAATGAATAGAGGATATCATCGAAGATTCCCTTGATTAATTGCCCCAATTGCTTCTTGAGCCTGCACATGCTCATCCTTCCCTCTCTTGTTTGCCCGCGTGACTTTCATTCGGGTATTCAAATTTTTCATGAATCTCCAAAGTGGCCCCCGCACATGAGGATCGCCGGTTCAATGAAATTTCAAGATGATGCTCGATGTTCCACCCCGGGTTTCCCGGGCCTGACGACACTTCAATTTCTCCAGTCCTTTCAGGATTGGCCGGCGTTGATCATCGACCCTGCCGAAAGCGTTGGAAACGGTTTGCCGTGGCTCGCCTTCAACTTGACGGCGCCGCTCCGGTCACTCCTGGAGAATTCGCGACTCCGGAGGTCGCCTTTCATTCGTCGGACAAATAATCGGCGGGTTTCAGGGTCGTTGGAGAATGGCGGGGTTCGCGATGGATTTCATCCATTCCGCGTTGCCTTGATCTCTGTTTCTTATTGCTCCAAAAGACACAATCCATGAAATTCAATGTGTTCTGGGAAAATTCCAAACCCCATTGTGGCGCCATCCGGGTCAGACCGGAGGCAAGATCGAATGGAATTGACTCCTTGTTTGGGTCTTTATTAGAACACGGCGATCGCAACGACCCCGAATTGGGATTGATGACAACGGACTTGTCAAGTCCGCGCCGGATACTCCTTTGGCAGTCGGATTCCCGCGGATGGAGATGTCTCCTCGTTGCAAGGAATCCGCGACCGGGCGCGGGAAAACGCACGGAGCGGTCATCCCGCGCCCATTGATCCGTTTTCATGGGAAGGTCCCGGCTTCCGAGCGATATCCAAATATTCGTCCGTCACTTTGTCGACGCCGAACTGCTCCGCCCGGGCGATTCCGGAATCAACCCGCGGTGGGCGCGATAGAACCTTTCGAATTCCTTCGGCCAGCGCCGGAGGATTCTTGACGGGCACCAGTTCCCCGTAACGTCCGTTTTCAAGTATCTCTTTTGGCCCGCCGGGGCAGTCCGTCGCGACAATCTGCGTTCCGCAAGCCAGTGCTTCAAGCAATACGTTCCCAAATCCCTCATAATGCGACGCGAGGGCGAACAACCGCGACCGGGCGAAAATTGGAAAAGGATTGGACACGTAACCCGGGAGATGCACACGGTTGGTCAATCCGGTCCGCTCAATGCGCCGCCGCAGCAGATTCACTTCGTCTTCTGGCCCATCTCCGAGGATCACCAAATCTTCGACAATATCCCGTTCCAAAATCGCATACGCGTCGATTAGATCAATGAAGCCTTTTTGCCGGCTTTCGTCGATGCGGCCGGCGGATAGGATATAGGGAACGCTTGTAACGAAATTCCGTGGAATTGGGGCGGCTTTTTGTTCATTAATCCACTTCAAGTCAATGGGGTTGTATATGGTCGAACATTTGGAAGGAGGTATTCCGATTTCGTTGATCAATTGATTTTCTATGTATTTGGAAACCCCAAAAAACGCGTGGGTCGACCGCGACATGATCCGCATATACGGCCACTCGGGGCGGTCCTGGTTTTGGGGCACCAATGGATTGTGGATGGAAACTATGTTATTCCATTTCCTGCGGGCCCGCGATCGCGCCAGCGTGGCGATCCAAGGGCAGGTCCATCCGTGCGCGAAAACCGCGTCCGGGCGCCATTCGTCCAGTTCCCGCCGCAGCGAGATCGCGCAACCCATGAGCTCACCGACGCTGCCGAGTCCGCCGAGAACGCCGGCGGAGACACCGATCGCTTTCACATCCGGGTGTAGGAATTCGCGGTTGGGCCCGATGTCATCCTTCACGAATATGGCCGTGGGAATGCCGCGGTCGGCCAATTCCGAAGCGATCAAGACGGTGTTTCGCTCGTATCCGCCTCCATGGAATGAAGTCATCCAAAAGGCGATCCGTATCGGATCCGCGGTGACGGAGCCGCCCTCGAATTCGCCGCCGCCCTTTCCTTCGCTACGCTCGCCCATCATGACCCCTTTCCGGGAGGGATTCGGCGGGGCGGTTGATTTTTCCAGGGAGCCCAACTCGATTCCAACCCCGCATCCCCGGTAACCCGACCACACGCCCAGAACGACCGCGCAAGGATCGAAGCGACCGGCGCCGTTCATGGGGGATGATCCAACGGTCACGGCACGGGGTGATCGGCCCGCGCGCGCGATGGATCGGGTTCGAACCATTCCGGCCCGCCAATGTCGCCGATTCGGGCATGTCGAATCCGGAGGCGGCGGCGCCCATCGTCGCCGCCAACATATCATCGCGATTGTGACCGTATTCGCCCGCCCGGCGCGTCCACGTGGCAACCATGAGCGGTCCTTGCTTCCCGTCAATGTCGTCGAGGATCAATCCAACAACCCGCGCAATTCCGGCTGCGCATCGGTTGTTCCTCAATTCCACCCCCGACTTTTTGGAATCCGCCGGCGCGTCGCGCCTCAAGGATGCTCCCACGCATGCCATCCGGAAAGTCCCTGCCGAACGGCGGGATACCGCGGATAGGCCCACCGCCGCCGAAGGATGCTCGGCGTCGCTCGCTATGCGAGCTATGCCGCAGCACGCTTGTTTCTGGCCCCGCTGAAGCGGCGAGAAACAAGGTGGTGCTCAGGGC
>JANQKA010000190.1 GCA_028281405.1 Hasllibacter sp.
GGTACTGGAGCTCCTCGGGATGGATCTGCGCGGAGAGGTAGGCCGCGATGCCCGCGATCACGAAACCGATCCCGAGCCGCACCCGCCCCGGGACGCCGGAGTGGTCGTTCTTCGCGATTTTCGCCCAATCGTCCGCGAATCCGATCGCCCCGAAGGAGACGGTCACGAACAGGATGATCGGCACGAACGGCTGATCGATCCGCGCCCAAAGCATCGAGGAGAGGATGACCGCGCCGAGGATCAGGAAGCCTCCCATCGTCGGCGTGCCCACCTTCGTGGCCGCGTGGCTCTCCGGACCGTCCTTCCGGATCGGCTGGCCCCGCCCCTGGCGCCGCTTCAGCAGGTTTATCAACGGACGGCCGAGCAGGAACCCGAACAGAAGGGACGTGAAGAACGCGCCGCCCGCCCGGAACGTGATGTAGCGGAACAGATTGAACACGTCGCCGCCATCGGAAAAATTCGTCAACCAATAAAGCATCAACCGGCCTTCCCATCCTCGCCGCCATCGCCCCGCGGAGGGAACGGTTGGCCCATATTCCTGATCGCGTCAACCACCAAGGACACGCGGCTGCCCTTGCTTCCCTTGACCAGAACCACGTCGCCGGCGTCCACGACGCTCCCCGCGCGCTCCGCCATTTCCTCCGCGGTCCCGACCCTTAGCCCGCGCTTGTCGGCCGGAAGCGCGTCGTGCAGCGCCCGCATCCTCGGCCCCACGCAATGAACCGCGTCAATCCCGGAGATCGCCGGGTGCGCGGCGATCCCGGCGTGAAGCCGCTCCTCGCCGGGACCCAGTTCCAGCATGTCGCCGAGCACCGCGACGCGGCGGCCCCGGGATCCACGGCCGCCTCCCGGCCTCAATCCGCCGAGCACGGCCAGCGCCGCCGCCATCGACGCCGGATTGGCGTTGAAGGCGTCGTCGACGAGATGGAGCGTCAGGCCTTCGATGGCGTCCAGCGGGATTTCCTCGATGGAACCGCGGCCCGCCGGCGGCCGCCAGCGGCCCAGCGCCTGCGCCGCCAGCGCGAGGTCGGCCCCGGCCGCTCCGGCCGCGGCCAATACGCCGAGGGCGTTCATCGCGACATGCTCGCCCGGCGCGTCGATCTTGTAGACGAGGGGGCCTTCCGGGGTGTCGGCCCGGCAAACCGTCCCCCCGCCCACGGAATCCACTGAAACCATGCGGAATTCCGCGTCCCGGGCGTGGCCGAAGGAGAGCGTTTCCGCGTCTGCGGCCGCGGCCCTCAGGATGGGCGTGGTGGGCAGGTCGGCGTTCAGAACGGCGGTTCCCCCGGACGCGAGGCCGGCGAAGATCGATCCCTTCTCGCGCGCGATCGCCTCGATTCCGTCGAACGCCTCCAGATGCGCGGCGGCCACGGTCGTCACCAGCGCGACGTCGGGACGCGCCATCGCCGCCAGCGGCGCGATTTCCCCCGGATGGTTCATGCCGATTTCGATCACCGCGAAATCGCTCCCCGCGGGCGTGCGCGCCAAGGTGAGCGGGACGCCCCAGTGATTGTTGTGGCTCGCCTCCGCCGCGTGGACGCATCCCCCGGCGGCAAGCGCCGTCCGCAGCATTTCCTTGGCGGAGGTCTTGCCCGCCGAACCGGTCACCCCGATCACCTTCGCCCGCGTCCGGGCGCGCGCCGCGCGGCCGAGCGCGGCGAGGGCGTCCTGGACGTCGCGGACGACGAGAAGCGGCGCGCCGTCCGGCACGCCCCCGGGAATCCGGGACACCATCGCCGCCGCCGCGCCCCGGGCGATGGCCGACGCCGCGAAGTCGTGGCCGTCCCGCGCGTCCGTCAACGCCGCGAAAAGGTCTCCCGGTCCGAGCGTCCGGGTATCGATGGACACGCCGTCCGCCGCCCAATCTCCGCGGGCCGTTCCCCCGGTCGCCCGCGCGGCCTCGCCGGCGGTCCAGAGCGGCGCGCGCCCGTGATCCATGTCAGGCTCCGGTTCCGTCGAGCGCCGCCACGGCGATGCTCGCGTGTTCGGCGTCGTCGAACGGCAACACCAGGTCGCCGACGATCTGGCCGCTTTCGTGCCCCTTGCCCGCGATCAGCAGGGCGTCGCCCGGTCCCAGCGCGTCGACGCCGCGCAGGATCGCCTCGGCCCGGTCGGGCACCTCGGCCGCTCCGGGCGCGGCGGCGAGTATCTCGGCCCTGATGGCGGCGGGATCCTCGCCGCGGGGATTGTCGTCGGTCACGATCACCGAATCGGCGTGATTCGCCGCCGCCGCGCCCATCAGTGGACGTTTGCTCCGGTCGCGGTCGCCCCCCGCCCCCATGACGACGACGACCCGGCCGAGTATGTGGGGCCGGAGGGACCGAAGCGCGGTCTCCAGCGCGTCGGGCGTGTGGGCGTAATCGACGAAGACGGAGGCTCCGTTCCCGCGGCGCCCGGCCAGTTGCATCCGCCCCCTGACGCCCTCCAGTTCGGGCAGGGCCCGGATCGCCTCGCCCGGCGCCATCCCCGTCCCGACGGCCAGGCCGAACGCCGCCATGACGTTTTCGGCCTGGAAGCCCCCGATCAGGTCGAGCCTCACGTTTTCCCGCGCGCCGACCGCGCCGGAGAAGCGGCCGAGGAATTCCGCGAACCCCGGGCCGAACTCCAGAAGCAATTCCTGTCCGGTCGGATCGAACCTTTGCCCGACCAGCCGGAGGTCGGCTTCCGGATTCCTTCCGAAAGTCAGCAGCCGCTGGCCGCGGGCCCTCGCGATGTCGGCCATTTCCCGCCCCCGCGGCGTGTCCGCGCGGACCACCGCCGCGCCTTCGGGGGAAAGGACGCGGTCGAACAGGCCCGCCTTGGCCCCGAAGTAATCGTCGAAATCCGCGTGATAGTCCAAATGATCCCGGCTCAGGTTCGTGAACGCCGCCGCCTCGAGTTGAACCCCGTCGAGCCTCCTTTGGGCCAGCCCGTGGGACGACGCCTCGATCGCCGCGTGGGTCACGCCGCGCGCCGCAGCCTCCGCCAACAGCCCATGCAGCGTGACCGGGTCGGGCGTCGTGTGGCGGGTGCGCGCGGTCCACGCCCCCTCCACGCCCGCCGTGCCGATGTTGATCCCGGGAAAACCGGCGGCCTCCCATATTCGTCGGGTGAACGTCGCCACCGAGGTTTTGCCGTTCGTGCCGGTCACCGCGGCCATGGTGTCGGGCATGGCTCCGAACCAGAGCGCGGCGGCCTGCGCCAGCGCCGCCCGGGGGTCTTCGGTGACCACCAGGGCCGCGGCGCCGTCGAGGGCGGGACCGGCGACCCGGGCGCCGGCCGCGTCGGTCAGGACCGCGGCGGCCCCCATTCCCGCGGCGCGTCCCGCGAATTCCGCGCCGTGCCCGTTCACCCCGGGCAGCGCCGCGAACAGATACCCCGGCTTCGTGTTCCGGCTGTCGTCGCACAGTCCCGCGATCTTCGGGTCGGCGGCGCCCCGCGCCTTCAGTCCGAGGCGCGACAGTGGACGCGGAGCGGGGGGGGCCATGCTCTCTCCGTACCCGGATCGTCAGTTGCCCGCCAGCCGAGCCGGACCGCCGGGATCGGACCACCCGCCGGTCCGCGGATGCCCGGGCCGCATTCCCAGAAGGGGGGCGGTCCGGCGGATGATTTCCGCGGCGATCGGAACCGCCGTCCAGCCCGCGGTGCGCCTCGGCGCCGACCCGGACGTCTCCACCGGTTCGTCGAGCGAGACCACCAGCGCGTATCGGGGATGTCCGGCCGGAAAGACGGACGCGAACGTCGCGACGACCCTGTCGTCGTGGTAGCCGGGCCCGTTCCTCCGGGGCTTGTCGGCCGTGCCGGTCTTGCCGCCCACCTGATATCCCGGCACCTCTCCCATCGAAGCCGTGCCCCTGATCACCGTCTCCCGCAGCATCTCCACCGCCGCGCGCGCGGCCGCCTTCGAAACCACCCGCGTTCCCTCCGCCGCCGCGTCCGAGGCGAGCAGCGTGGGCGAGACCTTGGTTCCGCCGTTCGCGAGGGTCGCGTAGGCGGCGGCCAAATGCAGCGGCGACGTCGAAAGGCCATGACCGTAGCTGATGGTCATGGTCGAGATATCCGACCACCGCTTCGGCGTGAGCGGCCGGACTCCCGCCGCCTCCACGAGTTCGACGGGAAGCGGGCCGGCCAGGCCCAGCGCCCCGAGGAATTCCCTCTGCCGCTCCGCGCCGATTCTTTTCGCGACGCGGGCCGTGCCGATGTTCGAAGACTTCACGATCACGTCGGTCATCGACAGTTCCGGTCCGTGATCCCGGAAATCGTGGATCTCGTACCCGCCCCAAACGAGTGGACCGGAGATATCGATCCGGGTTCCGGGGTCGACGAGGCCGAGATCGATGGCCTGCGCCGCCGCGAATATCTTGAAGGGGGATCCCAGTTCGTAGAGTCCCTGCACGGCGCGGTTGAACAGCGGGCTGTCGGAGGCATCTCCCATGGCGAGCGGCCGGGGCCGGGCGTTGGGGTCGAAGTCGGGCAGCGACGACATGGCGATGATTTCGCCCGTCCGCACGTCCATCAGGACCGCCGCCGCGCCCTTGGCGTGCATCAGCCGCATTCCGCCCAACAGCACCTGACGCATCGCCGCCTGCGCCGCGATGTCGATCGAAAGCCGCAACGGCCGCGCCCGCGCCGGATCGCGCAGCCGCCCGTCGAAATACTTCTCGACCCCGGCGACGCCGATCACCTCGGCGGAATGCACCCCCTCCCGCCCAAAGGACGTTCCGCCGAGTATGTGCGCCGCGAGCCGCCCGTTGGGATAGAGCCGCATCTCCCGCGGACCGAACATCAGGCCGGGGTCGC
This sequence comes from Hasllibacter sp., assembly GCA_028281405.1. Taxonomy (GTDB): domain Bacteria; phylum Pseudomonadota; class Alphaproteobacteria; order Rhodobacterales; family Rhodobacteraceae; genus JANQKA01. Next base: position 4,780 of record JANQKA010000190.1, read on the forward strand.
CGATGTCGTGGACCGCCTGCTTCTGCTCCGGCGATATCGTCTTTTTTATCCAGAGGAATTTGCGCGACCCGTCGAAACGACGCAGCAAGGCCTCCTCCTGCAAATCCGGGAAAATCGCGGCCAATTCCCGCGCCGCCCGCTTCCTGTCGGTCATCAAGTGCGGCTGCGCGTAGAGCGAATGGGTCGACAGGTTCGTCGCGAGCAGCCTGCCGCGCCTGTCCGTGATGTCCGCGCGCTGGCTGTAAATGGCATGCGTGGACACGGCGGCGCGCGGTTCCATCGGCTCGGAAGCCGCGAGTTTGTAATTCTTCGCGCCGACCACGCAAAACCCCATCGCGAACAGGGCCGCGATCACCAACAGCCGCCCCTCCGCCTGGCTCCGCTGGCTGTCGCGCAGATCCTCGTTCCGCCGGCGGAGGTTCTCGCGCTCGATCCGGTCCGGGTTCTCCCCCGCTTCCCTGGCCCTGATGATCTTCGCGAGGGGGCGGAGCGGAACGCGTCTCATCGATCCGGACCTTCGCCGCCCGGTCCCTCCCTCCGGGAGGGCGAATGGGGAACCATCTCGGTCCATCCGAAGTGATCGGGCGAGAAATTGACGAGCCGCAGTTTGTCCCAGTGCGACGCGACGAGATCGCGCAGGCGCTCGGGCCTGTTGAGGTAGGCCCATTCCGCCTTTTGGACGGCGAGCGTCTCGCGCAGTTCGCCGATCTCGCGTTGAAGGGCCTCCACCTCGCGGATCGATTCCTGCGTGGCGTAGTTCTCGCGGTAGGCCCAGAACGCCAGCGCCATGACGGCGATTCCGACGGCCGCGTACAACAGGGACTTCATGCCGGAACTCCCAAATCGATGACGGGCAGGCCGAGTCGTCCGCGGTCGGCGGGAGCGGCGGGGGCCCGGGTGCGCCGCGCCATCCTCAAACGGGCGGAGCGCGCGCGCGGATTGCGGCCGACCTCCTCGTCCGTCGGTTCGATGGCGCCGCGGCCGATGTGTTCGAACCGCGGTTCGACTTCTTCGGGCTCCGGGGCGTGGCGGTTCGCGCCGCCGTCGGCGCCGGCGGCTTGCCGAAGGAACCGCTTCACGATGCGGTCCTCTATCGAATGGAACGTCACGACGGCGAGAAACCCGCCGGGCCCGAGCGCCCTTTCGGCGGCCTCCAGGCCGTCCGCCAGCGCTTCGATTTCCCCGTTCACCGCCATTCGGATCGCTTGGAAGGAGCGGGTCGCGGGATGGCTCCTCCCCGGCTTTCGGCGCGGCGCGGCGGAGACGATGGCGTCCGCGAGTTCCAGCGTCGTCGACAGCGGGCGCCGGGCGACGATGACCTTCGCGATCCGGCGCGACGCCGTCTCCTCCCCCAACCGGAACAGGATGTCCGCGATGGCGTGTTCGGACGCGGTGTTCACGAGGTCGGCGGCCGAGCGCCCGCGTCCGCTCATCCGCATGTCCAGCGGGCCGTCCCTCCGGAACGAGAATCCGCGCTCGGCCCGGTCGAGTTGCATCGAGGACACGCCGAGGTCGAGCACCACGCCGTCCAGCGGCCCTTCGGCGTGCGAGTCCAGTTGGGCGAAATCGCCCTCGACGAACCGCAGGCGGCCGCCGTATCCTCCGGCCCAGGGCGCTGCCATTCCGAATACCGAGGGATCCCTGTCGACCGCGACGACGCTTTCGGCGCCGGCGTCCAACAGACCACGGGAGTGGCCTCCCGCGCCGAACGTGCCGTCGAGCCAGTTCCCCTCGACCGGCGCCGCCCGCGACAGAATGGGGTCCAGGAGCACCGGCGTGTGCTCGGCGCCCGGCGCGCTCACGCCTCCGCCTCCTGTCCGGCCCGTTCAAGCAGCATCAGCGGGTCGAAGTCCTGGGGCAGTCCGTCCAGCCATTCCTCGTCGGCCCGGGCCTGCTCCCGGTAGGCCGTCGGTTCCCAGATCTGAAATGTGTCGCCGGTGGCGATGAAGAAGGCGGTATCCTTCAGGCCGATCTTGTCCCGCAGTTTTTGCGGAAGCACGATTCGCCCGGTTTCGTCCACCGCCGCGGGAAGGGACTGTCCGTTGAACAGTTTCTCGAGGATTCGCCGCTCCTTGGAACCGCGCGGCAGCGCGGAGACCTGGTCGTCCACCTCGTTGATGGCGGCGATCGTGTAGACTTCGAGGAAATCGCGGCGGTGATCGCCGTAGACGACGACGAAGTTCGGGTTCTCGCCCTGATTCCAATCCGGATCGCCGCTTTCGAGAACCCGGCGGAAGGTGTGCGGAATCGAAACGCGCCCCTTGGCGTCGATCCTGTTCTCGCTCTCGCCTCTGAACTTCCGCGCCATGCGCGCCTCCGCTCAACAGATTTCCCATCCGCCGACAACGGCGGGCCGTCCTCACTGCCATCGGACGACCCGCCGCCACCGTGCCCGTTTCCGGGCCATCCGGCGGCGGTCACCTGGGGTGCCTCCCGCGCGCCAGATCCTCGTGTGGATGAGATTGGGCCCGTAGGAGCCTGCCTCACTTGTTGGTCGGGGTTCTTGGTCGCCCCGATTGTCCCGCTCTCATCTCCCCATGGAAGTACAATGGGAAATCGTGGGCCGCAATAGTTTTCAATGGGATTTTATAAAAAAAATTGGGATTTGTCTCCAAATCGACGCGGAAGCGGCGGCGAGGCGCCGATTGAATGACATTATATTGATTGCGAATTCTTATAATTCACAATATATGGAACAAATCCGCGATTATTGAGACGCCCAGGAATTCCCAAAAAAATCCAAATCGAGTCTCCCGATTCCGGAACGCCAATGGAACATTGGGAAGAATTCCGCCATGAAGTGATTCGTTTTCCCGAATCGAATCGGTGTTCCAGGGCCCGCGACGGGGGTGATTCGCTCCACCGGATCACTGCCGGAATTCGCCACGGTCGAGCGTTCCGAATCACCGAACCGCGGGTGATTCGGACGCGGGACCGGGGCGCTTCCCCCCGGATCCGGTTCGCCGGGACGGTGACGGGCCGGTGGAACCCCGGGCGCGCGCGGCGAGCAGTTCCGGTGGCCTGAATTGCAATTGCTGCATAGCGGCATTGATACATTATATCTATGCGGCGGCGCGGCATTTCCCTAGATTCGGAGAGGAAGCGGGCGAAGTCCCGCCAAACAGAAAGATGGAGCAGTCAGATGGGTTTCACGAACACGATCAGCGCAATCCGCGCCGCCAGGACCAAGCATCGGGCCTATCGGCGCACCTACGACGAGTTGTCGTCCCTCACCGATCGCGAACTGAACGACCTCGGAATCGGGAGGTCGCAGATCGGCGAAGTCGCCCGTTCCGCGGCCTACGGGAACGACGGTTGATCCCGATCCGTTGACGGATGTGGGCGCCCCGGTTTCCCGGGGCGCCATCACGGAACATCGAACGCCCCGGCCCGGGCGGACGATCCGGCGGCGCCCCCCTCCTCCCTCGGGGCGCCGCCACGGAACATCGAACGCCCCTCCCGGGCGGACGATCCGGCGGCGCTCCCCTCCTCCCTCGGGGCGCCGCCACGGATTTCGCCGCGGCCATCTTCCCGGACGCGGCGAATACACCCGGTTGGCTCTTCCTCCCTGTGGGCCGACCCCACTTCGGGCGGCGTGGACGCCTTCGGCTTGCCGAAGATCCCGCCGCCCACTTCTTTCCAATGATTCGGACATACCGAACACGCGGATTTCATTCAGGCGAGGCCGTTTAGCCGCGCTCAAGGGCGATTCGGCGAACGCTGGCCGTAGACCCCGCCGATTCCGCCGCGCGCGCCATCGAGCGGCCGCGTCCGAATAATAAAAAAATTTCCCCCACCCGCGGCGAAGCGGGGCGGCCGGCCGGAGACGCGGTCAGAACGGCGTATCCCCGGCGTCGCGGGCGGGCACGACATACTTCGCCACGATCTTCTTCGATCCCGCCTTCTCGAACTCCACTTCGAGTTTTTCGCCCTCGATCGCGACGATCTTTCCGTAGCCGTATTTCCCGTGAAACACCCGTTCCCCTTCGCCGAAGGACGAGACCGCGTCGAGATCGATCACAGCACTGCGCGATTCGCGCGGTTGGCCGACACCCCGTCCGAGATTTTGCTGGAGCCGCCGCCAACCGGGGGAATTGTAAACATCCGCCCGGCTCGCCTCCCGGTGCAACTCCGATTCCTCGAATTCCCCCGGTTGGGCCGGTCCCATGCCCGCCGGTCCGTGGCCGCCGCCCATCAGTCCCGGCGGGGTCAGCGCCTCCACATGCTCTTCGGGCATTTCATCGATGAAGCGGGATGGCGGGGAAAACTGCGCTTGGCCGTGCGCGAATCGATTCGCGGCGAACGACACGCAGGCCAATTCCCCCGCCCTGGTGATTCCCACGTAGGCCAGCCGCCGCTCCTCCTCCAATCCGGCCACTCCCTTGTCGTCCATCGCCCGCTGGAGGGGGAACAGGCCGTCCTCCCACCCCGGCAGGAACACGGCGGGAAACTCCAATCCCTTCGCCCCGTGCAGGGTCATGATCGATACCTTGGGCTGGTCGTCGTCGCTCCGGTTCCCCATGTCGAGCGCGACCTGCTCCAGAAGCCCTTGAAAGGTTTCGCCCTTCAACTGCCCCACGAGCTCCTTGAGATTCTCTAGGCGCCCCTCCGCCTCCGGCGTCTTCTCCTTCCGCCACAATTCGGCGTAGCCCGACTCGTCGAGGATCGTTCCGGCCAGTTCGAAATGGGCGTCCGCCCCCGCCTCCTTCCGCGCCTCGTCGTGCCAGCGGTCCACGGACTCCACCAAATTCGCCAGTTCCGCCCCTCCCTTTCCCTTGATCGCGCCCTCCCGCGCCGCGGCCCGCGCGCCCTCCAAAAGGGAAACTCCGAGCGAGCGCGCCGTCAGTTGGATCGTCTGCCCCGCCTTGGCGCCGAGTCCCCGTTTGGGCGTGTTGAATATCCTCTCGAACGCCAGATCGTCGTCGGGCGACACCGCGAGGCGGAAATAGGCGATGGCGTCCCGGATCTCCATCCGCTCGTAGAAACGCGGCCCTCCGATGACGCGGTAGGGCAGTCCGATCCTGAGAAACCTGTCCTCGAAGGCGCGCATCTGATGAGTCGTGCGCACGAGGATCGCGATTTCGTCGAGCGTGAACGGGCGCGCTCCACGCGTCCCGGAGCCCATCGCCTCGATCTCCTCGCCGATCCAGCGCGCCTCCTCGTCGCCGTCCCAATGGCCGATCAGAAGGACTTTCCCGCCGTCGGTCCGCTCGGTCCAAAGCGTTTTCCCGAGCCTCCCATGGTTTTGCGCGATCAGTCCCGAGGCGGTGGCGAGAATGTGCGGCGTCGAGCGGTAGTTCTGCTCCAGCCGCACCACCGTCGCGTTCGGGAAATCCTTTTCGAATTTCAAAATATTGCCGACCTCGGCCCCGCGCCAACCGTAGATCGACTGATCGTCGTCCCCGACGCAGCAGATGTTGTGCCCTTGACCGCCACCGGCGAGAAGCCGCAGCCACATGTACTGCGCGACGTTGGTGTCCTGGTACTCGTCGACATGGATGAAGCGCAGCCAACCTCGATACTTTTCCAGTACGTCCTCGTTGTTCCTGAATATGCCGATCACATGCAGCAGCAGGTCGCCGAAGTCGCAGGCGTTCAGGGTCTTCAGGCGCTCCTGATACTGCCCGTATAGCTTCACCCCCTTGCCGTCATACGCGCCGTGGTCCCCGGTGGGCACGTCCCCCGGGGAATGCGCCCGGTTCTTCCACTGGTCGATCACGTGGAGGAGATGGCGTGGGGGCCATCGTTTGTCGTCGATGTTCTCCGCGGCGATCAACTGCTTGAGGAGCCGCAACTGATCATCGGTGTCGAGGATGGAGAAGTTGCTCTTGAGTCCGGCGAGTTCGGCGTGCCTGCGGAGGAGTTTGGCGCAAATCGAATGGAAAGTGCCGAGCCACGGGATGCCCTCCACCGCTTGGCCGAGCGACCGCGCCACGCGGTCCTTCATCTCGCGCGCCGCCTTGTTGGTGAAGGTCACCGCGAGGATCTCGTACGGTCGAGCGGTCCCGGTCGCGAGAAGGTGCGTGATTCGCGCCGTCAAAGCCTTGGTTTTTCCCGTGCCCGCTCCGGCCAG
>JANQKA010000193.1 GCA_028281405.1 Hasllibacter sp.
GCGACCCCGTCGAGACCGCCCTCCGTCAGGAGATTCCGGCAGTGGTCGGCGAGTTTGACCCGATCCAACCGCCCGTCCGCGCGGAACGGCGATATTGCCGCCGCGTAGATACCCCGTCTTGCCTTCACTCCTATTCCTCCTTTGATTCCAGGCGGTCCGCCTGGACCGTGTCCAACTGGCACCAGTCGCGATGATGGGCGACCAGACCCGAGTTGTTCCGTACCAAACTCCGATTGAGCTCCGACCACCATACGACGACATCCGCCACGATGGAAGGACGAATTGGATTCGCGGGCATCCGTACGGTGTGGCTTCCTCGTCGCTGCCTGCCTCACGTGGGGAGGCGAGCGCCGATTGAACCCCGCCCAGCCAACGTTGCCGCCAATGCAAGAGCGAAGCCAATTCATCGCGGGACATCCGCACACCCGGCGGGAATTGATCCGGTTAATCCGGTGGGATTTGATCCGGTTCATCCGACGCGGACGGTTGACGACACCTCAGAAGCCCCCAAGAGACCCGGAAACCCGAATTCGCCGATCGGGAACCATCCAAGCCCACACAACTCCGAACGGTTCGACGCGGGGGCCGCGGGGATGATGCGGGAGCGACCGAATTATGGAATCAGGTGCCCCAGCCGTCGGCTGTCGAGGGGGCCTCATGAACAGTCCACAATTCTCTCCGAAACTCCTCAGGGGGATTTACGGGTGTGCCACCGCGGGTCCAATCGCCACTCATCTCGGAATTTCGGGAAATTGGCCTTGTTTGCATTATTCGCATTGATACTCATCGCCACATGACGTGGGTTACCCCGCGAATGTTCTCTACAATCCGTACCCTGTCCCGACATCTCGCACTACTCAATCTTCACATGGAAATTTCCGATCCAAAATCAAAAAATGTGAGCAGTGGCCAGACATAAATTGCGACTCCCCACCACATTCAATGTGGTGGGGAGTCGATCGAAACACCACCGACGGCCCGTTATTTGGGCTTTTTGGGTTTTGTCGGTCTGGGAGTGGGCGGGCGCAACGTATTTCCCGGTTTCGTAGCCGGATTGATGCCTCCGCTGATCTCATCCGATTTTGGGATTGGATTCTTGGCAGTCATTAGTTTCTCCTTTCTTCATCGAACTCTGTGCCTAGTTGTGACTTTCGTGTTTTTCGATCCAAGATCAAAAAACAGTTTGATCGGTGGCCAACCATCAACCAAGGATTCCCCACCACATTCTAAGTGGTGGGGAGTCGATCGAAAGACCACCGACAGCCCGTTATTTGGACTTTTTGGGTTTTGTCGGGCTGGGCCTGGGCGGTTGTATCGCAGTTCCCGGCTTCGCGATCGGGTTGATTCCCCAAATGATCTCTGGTTTTGAGTTGGGGGTCGGACTCTTGGCGGTCATTGGTTTTCTCCTTACTTCATCGGCATTCTTGGCCGACCGTGGCTTCCCCATTGTTTTTGATTTTCACGAAGAAGTCTTCGATCCAAGATCAAAAAACAAAGTGAACGGTGGCCATTCGTCAATTGCGATTCCCCACCACATTCAATGTGGTGGGGAATCGATCGAAACGCCACCGATAGCCCGTTATTTGGGCTTATTTGGTTTTGTCGGCGGCGCCGGAGGCGGGCGGGGCGAATCAGGCGTCACATCCCAGTTGACGACCACCCCTTTGTACGTCAAGTTGGAGTTGGATTTCTTGGAAGTCATTGGTTTCTCCCCGCTTCATTTGTGAACTCTAGCAATATTGCGTCATTCGGTCCCGACAAGTACACTCCCCCTGGTTCCGAAATCACAGTGCCGAATTCGTCGAACACGGTTGCATTCGTGAGTAGCAACTCGCGAAAGCCGTCGCCCGAGGAATAGGCGCGAATCAGACCTGAATAAGTCATTTCCCGAACTTTATCCCTGACGATGACTGACTTGCCGATGTCGTTGGATGACATTGTGTATAGCCATACATCACCGGGGCCGAGATTATTGGTGGCTCGAATTAAATTCAACAATCTCCCCACCAAACGGTGATTGGCGATCCAAAGCCAAATAACCGCTAACGTTATTGATATCGGAATCGAAAACAAAATTTTGTCAGCGAAATCGAATAAACCATCCCCATCCGGCCCGTTATTCAATCGAGGAATCTCAAAATCAAATTCGAACACCGCATATAGCAGGAACAGGACAAGATACGTTGACATCCCGAACACGAATGTCTTAATGGCGAAGGTCGTCGGTCGAGTTGAAGTCTCGGGACCATATCGGGCATCTATGCTCGCCCAGAGTATCCCGGGCAAGAAAATCAGTGCGAGTTGAGCGAGGTCGAAATTCATCATCCACCCTCCGGTCCAAGGATTGTTGGCATCATGCCGACGTGGAGGACCATGCCCGAGACGTCAATATCCTCGAGTCTCAGTTCGTCGGACCGGTCCGAGCCGACCACGACCGCGGGAACCGCGGTCGATGTGACACGGGTGACGACCGACCCATTCCGAGGTGTTGTCGCCTGTGAAGTCGGCGATTCAAGCATCGATGATCTCCCAATCCATGAAGTCGAGTCCATATGGAGTGAGATTCCCGTGGACGCAACCACAAAAATGTGGATTTGTTCACGATTTCGTGTGGTTAATTCACGATTTCGTGAGTTTTTTTTGGGCAAATCAGTACCATATCGACTGTTCCGGAGATCGAGATTGGTCTTTATTTTCAGGGCGCCACAAGATGTTGTTCCGGGAATTGGCGGTCGGATTCCGCCGCCCGGCGGTCGAATCCGCGATCTCATCGGTCGATCTCCCCGAACACCACGTCCATCGTGCCGATGATCGCCGACACGTCGGCCAATTGATGTCCCTTGGATATGTGATCCATAGCTTGAAGGTGGAGGAACCCGGGCGCGCGCAGTTTGGCGCGGTAGGGTTTGTTGGTGCCGTCGGCGACCAGATAAACACCGAACTCCCCCTTCGGGGCCTCGACGGCGGCGTACACCTCCCCTTCCGGTACATGGAAGCCCTCGGTGTAGAGCTTGAAGTGATGGATCAGAGCCTCCATCGATGTCTTCATGTCGCTCCGTGACGGGGGTGTGACTTTCCCGCGCGACAGCACGTCTCCCGGCGCGGCGCGGAGCTTTTCCACGGACTGCAGCACGATCTTCGTCGATTCCCGCATCTCCGCCACGCGGCACAGGTAGCGGTCGTAGCAGTCGCCGTTCTTGCCCACGGGGATCAGGAATTCGAACTCGTCGTAGCATTCGTAGGGTTGCGCGCGGCGCAGATCCCACGCCAGACCCGATCCGCGCACCATCACGCCCGAGAATCCCCAGTTCATGATGTCCCGCTCGGTCACCACGCCTATGTCCGCGTTGCGCTGCTTGAATATGCGGTTCTCCGTCAGTAGCCCCTCGATATCGTCCAACACCTTCGGGAATTCATGAGCCCAAGCCTCGATATCGTCGATCAGGTCGGGAGGCAGATCCTGATGGACCCCGCCGGGGCGGAAGTAGGCGGCGTGCAAACGCGCGCCGCAGGCCCGCTCGTAGAAGACCATCAACTTCTCGCGCTCCTCGAAGCCCCAGAGCGGAGGCGTCAGCGCGCCGACATCCAACGCCTGCGTGGTCACGTTCAGAAGATGATTCAGGATGCGGCCGATCTCCGAGTAGAGAACCCGGATCAGGGAAGCCCGGCGCGGCACTTCGACGCCCACGAGCCTCTCGATGGCGAGGCACCAGGCATGCTCCTGATTCATCGGCGCGACATAGTCGAGCCGATCGAAATACGGCAGGTTCTGAAGGTATGTCCGGCTCTCCATCAACTTTTCGGTGCCGCGGTGCAGAAGCCCGATGTGGGGATCGCACCGCTCGACGATCTCTCCGTCGAGCTCCAGCACCAGCCTCAAAACGCCGTGCGCGGCGGGGTGCTGCGGCCCGAAGTTGATGTTGAAGTTGCGGATCCGCTGTTCGCCCGCTCGGGCGTCCTCGAAATTCCTTGCACCGTCCATCACGCGGATCTCCCGGCTGTGGCGGAACGCGTCCCTGACGCGCCCGAATTGGAGGGCCCCGGCGGGGCGGTCAGCCGCCACGCGGAGGGTTCGGCGCGGGACTCCGCTGCCGGCCCCGCCAATGTGGAGACGCGCCGGAAGTCCCGGATTCCTAGACCCGACATCCTGGCGGGCGGAACGCGTGTCATCGCGGCCCCGACGACCGAGGCCACGACCGGCGACATCCGCGCGCGCGGAACGCGGAGCGTGGGCCGCGGAACCCCGACGGAATCGGAATCCATCCCGCCCGGAAGACGGAACGCGGTCCCGGCGCGCTCCCCCGCCGTTTCATTCCGGGGGCGGCGCGCCATCCCGGCCTCCCCGCTTCCCGTCGTCGGGCAGTATGTGGTCCGCCCCCTCCCACGGGGACATGAAGTCGAACTGGCGGTATTCCTGGACCAGGCTCACGGGCTCGTACACGACGCGCTTGAGTTCCTCGTCGTAACGCACCTCGGTATACCCCGTGGTGGGAAAATCCTTGCGGAGCGGATAGCCGCGGAAACCATAGTCCGTCAGAATGCGGCGCAGGTCCGGATGGCCGGTGAAAAGGATGCCGAACATGTCGAACACCTCGCGCTCGAACCAGTTGGCCGAGGGATGAACGGACACCAACGAAGGCATCGTCTCGCTGGGCCGCAACATGGCCTTCACCCGGACGCGGTGGTTCTGGCGCATCGAAAGAAGGTGGTAGACGATCTCGAACCGCCTGTCCCGGGGCGGATAATCGACCGCGGTGATGTCGACGAGCGTGGAGAACTGGCAGGAAGGGTCGTCCCGCAGGAATTCGACGAAGCCCACGAGCACCGACGGCGCGACGACCACGGTCAATTCGCCGTGCTCGATCGTGGAGCGGGCGACCGCGTCGGGTCGCTTCTCGGTGATTTGCTCGAGCAGCTGGCCCAGGGCTTCCGTCATCGCACGATCGTCCCGGTTCGGCGGATCTTCCGCTGCAGTTGCAGGATGCCGTACAGCAGCGCCTCGGCGGTCGGAGGGCAGCCGGGAACATAGACGTCCACGGGCACGATCCGGTCGCAACCGCGCACCACGGAATAGCTGTAGTGGTAGTAGCCGCCGCCGTTGGCGCAGGATCCCATCGAAATGACATAGCGCGGTTCGGGCATCTGGTCGTAGACCTTGCGCAGCGCGGGGGCCATCTTGTTGGTCAGCGTCCCGGCCACGATCATGAGGTCCGATTGCCGCGGCGACGCCCTCGGCGCGGTGCCGAACCGCTCCAGATCGTAACGCGGCATCGACGTGTGAATCATCTCGACGGCGCAGCACGCCAAGCCGAAGGTCATCCAGTGCAGCGATCCGGTGCGGGCCCAATTGATGATGTCCGCGGTGGAGGTGACGAGGAATCCCTTGTCCTGAAGTTCCCTGTTGAGGGTGGCCGTCGCGACCTCCCGGTCGGGACCGGCCGTGTTGGCGGTCGTGGCTGCGCCCATGACGGTCTCCCAAATTTGATGGTTACACCTACGCCCCCGCCCCGCCCGCGGTCAAGACGCTCCCGGCGGAAATCGCGGACCGCGCGCCCGGATGGCACCCTCCCCGTCCAGCAGGTACGCCGCGGACTTCAATTCCCCGACGAGATCGCCGACCACGTCCCCGCGCCGCCCGGAACCGGGCGCGCCTCCCGCTTCCTCCATCCTCGCCATGCGCCTCTCGATTTCGGCCTTCGCGGACCCGCCCGGGAATCGGCGGGCCAGCACCTTGCGGGCCAAGCCGGGGCCGAGGATTTCATACAGCGCGTCGCGGAGCGACACGTCCTCGGCCGTGGTCGAGAACGCCCAGATTTCCGCCGGCCCCAGCGTCAGGTTGAGCTTCTGGCGGACCGCGCCCTCCCTCCTCAATTTGAACATCGCCCAGACCGGGGCGCCCTCCGAGGTCGGTCCCGTGAGTTCGTGCCGCAGGACGCGCTTTTCGCCCTCGGACAGGCGGAATTGCCGATCCATCAGGCCAAGAGACCCCTCGGACCCTCCGTCGCAGACGATCACGCCCGTCGCCACCTCGATGATCGACGGCGGAAAATCCTCGATCAATTGGGAGGCGATCTTGATGTCGATGTTGAACTTGCGGCCCTCCCGGGCGTCCCGAAGCAACTGTTCGGTGATCATCTCGATCCGGCCCGTCCGGTGGAACTCGTCCATGCAGATCATCTTGGGCACCCGGAGGTTTTCCCGCGCGCGGCGCGCGTGATGGCCGAGATATGCCTCCGGCAGCGCCCCGCGGGCCGCCGCCGACCCGAACTCGGCCTCGTCGAGGAAAAAATCCCGGGTCAGGATCTGCCGGGCGAGCATGTACATGAGCGCCGTCCGCTTCGCCGCCGCCGCCGAGGCCCCGCCCACCACCACGTCCATGAGATCGAGGGCCGCGATCCGCGCCGATCCGATCGGAAACCGGGTGTGGCCGGACAGGATCGGATAGTCCCGGACGACCTCGGACACCGTCCTCTGGAAGGAATTCAGGATCGGCTGGCCCGTCTCCGCGTCCACCACGTCCCGGTACAGCGACGCGATCTGTTCGGCGCGCGAAGCCGACACCAGGTCGGCGAGCGTCGGAACCGCGTGGCGTTGCGCGGCGGCCGCCTCGTGGACGCGGCCGTTCTCCATCAGAAAATCGGCCACCTCCCACCAGGCGGTCTCGAACGTCCCCTCGAAGCCAAGCGCGTCGAGGCTCCGGTCGACGTCCGGCTCCTCGCCGCGCGGATACCGCCGCGGGGTCCGGTCGTCGGCGAAGTCGCGGTAGGCGCGGTCCACGCAGGCGGAGATCATGCCCCGCATGGCGCCCGAAGGGCCTCCGGCGCCGCCGCAGACGAGCGACAGGAAATTGATCGGGAATTGTCGCTCGTTGGCCGTCGGCTCCCGCATGCCCAGCTGCGTGTCGAACACGTTGATCGCGTTGTCGCGGCTCATCCTCAGCCGTTCGAACGCGACCTCGTGGCGCCGGTGGGCCGGCAGGGCCTCCCGCAACAGGGATATCATCCCGGACGAGGACGAGCCGATGTCGATCATCGCCAGTCGCGGAAGGACCGGCTCCGCCCCGCCCGCGGTCGAGGGCGAAATCGCCGAAGCGAAGTTCACGGCGTTCATCAGGACCGATTTTCCCGACCCGGGGGCGCCCACCAGCAGCGTCACCCAGGACGTCTGCTTCGAGGATCCCGGCCGGTAGGGCCAAGGCTTTCCATCATCGGTTCGGAACAGGACCGGACCGTCGTCCCAGGGCGAGGCGCGGCGCGCGATCGGAGCCATCGCGAGGGCGTGTTCGAGCGGGGCCGCCGCCACCGGGGCGGTCGACGACGTGGTGGCGCCGGGCACCGTGGACAGCGTCGTGGCGAGCTGGTCCCCGGACACGCCGTCGGCGCGGCTGTTGCCCCAGCGCTGCACCGCGCCCAGTAGCGTGCGCGTGTTGCGCCGCAGTCCCTCCGGGTCGGAGACGTTCGACCACGTGGAGAAGCTCATGCGGAATTTGACCACCGTGTCGGTCCGTCCGTCGATCCCGCGCAGCAGATCGATCGCCTCCCTCACCCGGCGGTTGTGGGTCGGCGCCGCGAAGGCGAATATCCCCAGGAAGGTCGCCTTGAGCGCCTGGGAGTGCATCCCGCCCGCTTCGACGCGCAGGGAACACCGCCACGGGACGTCCTTGGATTTCGCCGTGACGTCGGACACCAGATCGTTGAAATCCGGGAGCGTCTCGGGGGGAACGGTCATGTCGAACGAGGAGAAAAGCCGGTCGCCGATCCGCGCCGCGCGGGAGTCCAGGATCACCGCGTCCTCCGTCGCGAGTTGGCGGTCGAATTTGGGCTCGAACAGGTGCGAGAAGTCCCGCGCGGCGAATTCCAACGGTGTTTCCGGCATGTTGACGAACGCCTTGGCGTCCCGCGCCCCCGCCCACTCCGGCATCCTCGGCGACCACTCGTCCTTGTAGGGGGCGGTGGCGGGATGGAGCGCGGCGCGGATTTCCCGGAGAACCGATGGAACGTCCAATACCCGGGCGAGTTGGCCGACCAGTTCGAACGAGCGCGCCACCGCGTCGACCATGGACGCGTGCCGGGCGTGGACGAGGTCCATACCCTTCGCGGGATCGCAGGCCCGGACCATCACCGGGATCTCCGCCGCCTTTTCGGCGGCGCGTTTTTCGCCCTCCCTGGCCTCGTCCCGGGAGAGCGCGTCCGGCCGCGTGTGAATGGAGATCAGGAGCGTCTCCGCGACCACTCCCGCCCCGAGGATCCGCCGCCTCTCCTCAAGCACGTCGGAGATGTCCAGGCCGAGCGCGCGGGCCGACCTTTCCGTCTTGTCGATGATCTTTCCCAGTTTGCGGCGCGCGCCGTCCGCGTCCCTGGAGAAATTGAATTCGAGCATGTGGCCGGGCGTCGCGAAATACGACGACAGAATTATCCTCAGTCGCTCGACCATCCCGGCGAGGTCTTCCCCGTCCGGAACGCGCAGGGCTCCCTCGAGCGCGATCATCGACATCATCGAGCCGTCCTTCATGACGACCGTTCGGTCGTCCTCCATCGTTTCGACCCTGATCATGTCGGCCACGCTTTCCCGGAGGAATGTTCCGACGATCCGGGCGTATTGCTCCCAAACGTTCACATGAACCTCCCGTTTACCGGAGAAGCGCGGCGAAGGCCGCCGCCCTTTCGGCGGCGGGCCGCTCCAGAACACCGTCGAACTCCCACATCGCCCGGCGCAGGCCATCCGCGGACATCCTCGCGAGCACGCGGTCCTCCGGCGCGCCGCGGTGGGCGTCCCAGGGCGGCAATTCCACGCCGGTCTCCCGCATCAGCCGCGCCGTCCCGGGCGGAACATGGAGACCGCAATCCCATATGGTCTCCGCCACCCGCGAAACCGCGTCCCGGTCCGCGGCGACCCTGACCGAAATCGACCCGGCGTGGGCCGAGACCAGCGTCGCTCCGCGATCCAGGAGCGCGCGCGCCGGCCGGGCCATTTCAAGCCTGTCGCGCGCCGACAGCCAAAGACGCTCCGGAGGAAGGCCGCCGGACCGCGGCCATGAGCCGATGCCGGCGCTGAGAATGTTCGCGGCGGCCATGTTCGCCGACCACGACGCCGACGCCGCCCGGACACCGCCGCAAACGGCGACCAGGCCCCCCACCATCCCGCCGGTCAGGGATTCCCGCCAGCCCGGCCCGACCAGCGCCTCGCATTCCGCGAACCCGAACCAAGTCGAAAGCGCCTCCACCTCGTCCAACGTGTGAACGATCCTTCCGCCCGCCCACCCGGCCCCGACCCAGGGATCGAAATAACCGTGGCCGCCTCCCGGCCCGCGCACCGGGCGTCCGACGAAGACAACGGGAAGGTCCATGCGGCGCAGTTCGGCCAGCCTGTCCCCGAAGGGCGCGCGGGCCGGGAATTCCACACGCCTCCACCGCCCCGCGCCGGGCACCCTGGGGGACGTCGCTCGGATCGCGTGGCCAAGGCCGGGAAGCCGGCAGTGGATCAACAATTCCCGATCCCCGGCATCCCGGTCCCCGTGTCGGTAAACTCCCTGGATCAGGGACGCCGCCATCCGTTTTCCCAGGACACCCTCCTTCGGGATGTCGGCGTCCAGCCGCCCCGAATACAGATTGCGGAGACCGGTCGCGAGCGACGGGGATTTTTCGTATATCCAACGGAGGTCCTCCGGGCGCGCGGGGGAGGCGAGGCCGCATTCGACGGCCGCTTCGACGGCCACCTTCAGAATCCTGTCCAGAAGGGTGGCGGCGAACCCCGCGCCGACCGCGTCGCGGATGTCCCCCACTCCCCACTCCCTGTCCATGTCGCCGGGAGCGGCCAGCATCCAATCCGCCGTCCTGATATTGAGGTCCGGGTGGGATTCCCGAAGCTCCATCACCTCCAGTTGGCGCCCGTCGACGATCCAGATCGCGCCGGGCGGGAGTTCGCC
>JANQKA010000258.1 GCA_028281405.1 Hasllibacter sp.
GGTGGGATTCCCGGAATTGACGGTGACGCAATATGAGCCGATTCGAACGCCGATTGATTTGACGGCGGCGTTCGGCGACGCCGATGGCCATGCCCTCACCTACGAGCTGTTCATCGGAAGAATTGGCGTGGAAGACAATCCTTCGGATCGAGGGAATTGGCAAAATCTCGGTGACCGCAATTTGGAGCACCGGGACGGCATGCTTTCCGGAACGCCCTGGCCAGAAATCGAAGGCGAAACCGGAATCGACCACGACGATGATATTGAGATAATCGTGCTCGCGAGGGACTCGATCGGCGAATTCGCGGTTGACGATCGACTAACGGACCATAGCCGCGCCCGAGAAGATGATCGGGAGGTTCTTCCCGCCTTCACCGTCACGTACAATGTGAAGCCGAAAGCGTCGGCCACGCCGCTGCGAGACGTCGAATTCGAATTCGACGGAATGGCAATCGCGCCGATCGACGCGGGCGGCGCGTTCACGGACGACGACGGCGACGACTTGGCATTCTCCGCGATGGGCCTCGGGCCGCTGGAAATCGACCGGGAAACCGGCGAGATCACGGGTACGCTTGATTCGATGTCGATCCTTGACGTCATGGTCACCGCCGACGACGGACATTCGATTTTTTCACAAAACTTCACGATAACCGCGTTTGGAACCATGATGGGGGACGAAACGGGCAACGTTTTGAGGGGCGGCCCGGAAGACGACACCATCGAAGGATTCGGCGGAGGCGACATTTTTCTCGGCGGTGAAGGAGACGATACAATCTATGGCCATACTGCCACGGACAACGGACCCGACTCCGACATTGACAAGGTGGTGTATTCCGGGAACTGGAATGATTACTTCATCGACGGACGACTCGTCGACTTGGATGGATCCATGATTCCGCAAATCACCTTGCGGGACAGGGATCCCGACAACGGAGACGATGGGATGGACACCTTGGTGGGCATCGAGGTGCTGGAATTTTCGGATGAAACGTTCACCGTGTCAGCGGGCGCCTCGGCGGGAAACGACATTCTGTTCGGAACGGAGGGAATTGACGGCTCTTCGTTGGGGGGCGGAGGCGGAAATGACATAATATTCGGATTTGGATCCGCGGATGATTTCGGCGGCGGAAACGGATACGACACCCTGGTTGGTGGGGACGGGGACGACGTCCTGAACTCTGGGCCCGGTCAGCAGGACAGGATTTTCGGCGGACGTGGAAACGACAGCATCATCGGAGACGGAGTTGGCGACACCGCGCTTTACCTGGGCGCGATATACGATTTCAAGTATGAAATGCTGGAAGGCATGAGGATGATCAGGATCACGGATCATTCGAGCGGAGGACAGGATGGAATCGATGAAGGAACCGATGAACTGAACGGAATGCAATGGATCGAGTACGGCGATGGCTCGCGCATCTGGATTGGCAATATCCGATTCGGGATTGGCGACGGAACGACGCAGACATTATCCGGCTTTTTCGCCCCGGACTTATTTTACGTAAAGGGTGGGAATTTCAAATTGAACGGCGGCGGCGGCGCGGACACATTTCAGTTTCTGAACTCGGAAGACAGCACGGCCGCGGAGCAAACAACGATTATGGATTTCTCCCCGGCCGAAGGAGACCGCGTCCTGCTGCAAGGAAATTCCGGGATGGATGGGTTTTCGGAGAGCGACGTGGACACCACGACCGAATCCGGATTCACTATTCTGAGTCACCCAACGTCGAATTTTCAGTTGCGGGTCAAGGGCACTCACACGGATCTGCTGGATTACGTTCTGTATATCGGTGATCCCGTTTCATCCGCGCCGGGTTCGGGCGCGGCTGTCCGGATGGGACGAAAAGACGAGATCGAAACGGCCGAATTCTTGGATGACGCCTGGATCGGGCCGACAAGCGATTTCGTCGACTTGACGGATCGGAATGCGAGTCGCGCGGTCGAGGATATGACCGCGGGAAACGATGGAGCTGTTTCGAATTTCCATGTGGGAGCCGATGTCGAACCGCCCGGACTTGGCCAAGATGGGGCGGGCGCGGTGGATGAAGGCGGATCGATTTCCATGTTTTCCGGGATCGGGGAAACCCACGAATTTGTTACGAATCCGTTCGAGGCGGGCGGGGACCATGTGTTTTTCAACTAAATCGACGGATCGGAGCGGGAACCGTTTCGCGCTGGTCGATCGGGTTTCCGAATACGAATCAAGACCCACTCAAGGAGAAGGATTCAAGTCATGAGACATATCTCCGACGAATCCCGCTTGGCCGGACAGCCTGGATGGCCGTCCGCGAAGATGGCCGGTCCACGCGGCGCGCGGACGCCCATCACAATGCTGGCCGCCGCGGCCGCGCTGGCTGGCTGCGGCGGGGGTGGTGGAGGGGGCGCCACCCAGAGGAGCGAACCCCTTGGGGATTCGAGTAATCCTCTCGCGGATCTGACGGTGGACGCCGGAACCGAAATCGTCCCGATCAACCTGCCCGCGGCATACTTCGCGGGTGGCGAAGGCGCGTCGAATTTCGGCGCGACTCTGGAGAATGGAGAGGCTCTGAGCGCGGCCGGATTGAGGCTTGACGACGAAAACCGCATCGTGGGCAGCATCGACGACGCGCGGACCGTGGCGGTCCTCGTCACGGTCGACGACGGGAACGGCGAGACGTTCGCGAGGAGATTCACCATCACGGCGGAGAATCCCGCGGATAGCGGCGGAAGGCCCACGGTGGAAGCATCCCAACTCGCGGGGAACCGGAGCGCGGCGGTCGGGGAGGCGATCGCCGCCATCGACGTCGCGCGCGGCTTCCGCGACCCGGATGGCGAAGGGGACGATCTGACCTACGCGGTCGAATTCAGCCGAACCGGCCACGGGCTGATGTTCGACGAATCAACAAACGAGATCACCGGCGTGTTCACCGGAATTGAGGACGTGACGGCCATCGTCACCGTGACCAACGGCGGGGAAGGCGACTCGGTCGAGCACAGGATCATCATTTCGGCCAACCAAATGCCCACGACCGGAAGCGCGCCCCTTCCCCAAAACATGAGCGCGGTGGCGGGACTGATGATCGCGCCCATGGATCTGGCCTCGGCGTTCAGGGATCCCGAAGGCACTGAGATGACCTTCGAGGTGGAAATGGCGGACGGGTCGGATTTGGCGGATGCCGGGTTGATGTCCCGGGACGGGATGATCATGGGCGCTCCGGCATCGGCGGGAGTCATGAGGATCAGGGTCACCGCCACGGACGCGGACGGGGCCAGTTCGTCCCGGGAATTCACCATCACCGTCTCGGAGGCGGATTCCCCCACTCCTGGGGACGACCTGTTGGTGAATGGAATTCGGAATGACGTGATCGACGGCGGTGAAGGGAATGACACGGTGATCTACGCCGATGCCCGATCGAATTACAGAATCTGGCGGGAGCCCCCTTCGGATGGAGGCGTGGTCCGGACGATAATCCTGGACAAAACCAACTCCCCCGGAACCGACGAGGGGCGCGACACATTGATGAACATCGAGACTATTCGGTTCGGGGGCCGATCGGGCTCCGACTCGCCGCTGACGTCCCTGACGTTCGACACCCCCGCGATAAGCGTCGCCCCAAACGCGCCGACGGAAAGCGCGTTCGCGCTCGAACAGGAGTTCACGCCAATCGAAGCGGGCGGATGGTTCGAAGGCGGCGGCGCGAGAGCCTATGCGATCGAGGTGACCGGCGGGACGGTCAACGGACTGTCGGTCGACCCAGAGAGCGGCCGGATCACGGCCGATCCCGACGCCGAAGGCGTTTTCGTGATCACGGTCACCGCCTCCGACGATCCCGGCGAAGCGGTGACCTACGACGATGCCGCGCACAGCCATACACTCACGGTGGAGGAACCGCAAAGACCTCCCCTCCTCTTGGCCGAGGCGCGCGAGGAGGACAATCACGTCCTTGGAGATCCCATTTCCCCCATCGATTTGCGACGGTGGTTCGCGGACGGGCAGGGTGACGCCATAATCTTCGAAGTGGACGGGTTGGACGGAACCGGTTTGTCGGTCGAAGGCGACAGAGTGATCGTGGGGACTCCCATCAAGCCCGGGGCCTTGGTGATCACGATCAGGGCGTCGGACCCCGAAGGAAGCGGCGCCTCCACCGAACACGCCTACACCCTCGACGTGACCACCCGGCCGGAGAACGCCCTGTTCGCGCTTCGGGACAGAACGGTGCAGACGGATCGTCCGATAACTCCCATCGCTGTCGACGGCGCGTTCCGAGATCCCGACGGCGATGAAATGACGTTCAGCTTCGAGGTGGGAACCCAACTTGAGACACTCGGCTCGATCGGCTTGGGCTATGACGGTTCGACGGGACTGATCACGGGAACAATCGACGACGCGGGTTTCCACCAAATCACCGTCGAAGCCAGTGACGGAAATGGTGGAACCCATGCGCAGACCTTCACCGTGACCGCCGTGGAGCCGATTTCCGGACAAGTGAACCGGAATCCGGAAATATTGATTCAGAGATTGGGGGACACCGGTGACGTGAACGAATCCAGAATCCTCCCGGACGGCGCCGTGGTGTTCACCAAAGGGAGAGAAATATCACCGATCGACATCAGGCCATTGTTCAATGAACCGGAAAACGATGAAATATCTTACGAAGCCTGGGTGGGAAGGCTGGGCGTGGTGGACAATCCGAGCGACCACGGCCAATGGATCTCTCTCGATCAACCAATGATTGGTTTGTCCTTCGAAAACGGGGTGATTTCGGGAACGCTTTCGGAAGACTATTCGCCGGATCAATCTGGCCGGCGCACAGAAGAGGCCTTCGAAATCGTTCTGAGGGTGGAAGAAATTGGAATATTCACCAAGACCGCGACTTTCGGACTCGCAACGGATCCGGCAAGGGGAAGCAGCGTATCCGATTATAACTGGGGCTTGTCTCCGAGTTTCGTTGTCCACGTCAACACGGCTCCGGTAGCGTCAACGTCGTCGCCTTTGAGAAACATTCCGGTCAAGGTCGGTTCGGCGATTAGGGCGGTCAACATCGCGGAGGGATTCGAGGATCCCGATACGGGAGCGGCGTTGACATTCTCAGTGACGGGATTGGACGGAACTGGGTTGAATTTCGCCGACAACACGATTTCTGGAATTTTCACGGGCTTCCCGGGAATGGCCACCCGGAAGACAGTAACCATCACCGCGGCGGACGAGCATGGCATCGAGGCCACGGACGAAATCGAGTTGTATCTGAATTCGCCGCCGACGGTCGCGCGGGACGCGCCGGCGTCGGTCGTCGTGAAGAGTAGAGAAGACTGGCCGACGATTATCAATTTCGCGGACTTCTTCCGCGACGATGGCGCGGAGTTCGGCCAAACCCTGACATATCAAGCGCTTCTGCTTGACGCCGATGGAGAACCGAACGGCATGCTCTCCGATATTGGATTGGAAATGAATCCTTCGACCGGGGTGCTTTCGGGAATTCTGACCCGAGATCCGGAAAGCTTCGGCGTGGAGGTGAGCGCCCGCGACGAGGCCGGGGAATCCGTTTCGATCAGAGTCGACTTCACGGAGAACACCAGACCAGATTTCGACGAATCGGTGGGTTTTCCAGAAATAACCCTGACGATCGGCGAACCGATACGGACGCCGATCGATTTGACGGCCGCGTTCGCAGACGACGATGGCCACGATCTTGAATTCATTGGGTTCTTGGGTAGATTGAACGAAGATGACAGTCTCGATGAATTGGAAGTGGCGATTGATATTTCCTTCCTCGGGTTGGAGTTCCGGGACGGCATGCTTTCTGGAACACTCATGTCCGACCGCGGCGACTCATCGGGAATCGCCCACGACGATGATTTTGAAATAATTTTGATCGCTGTGGATAAATTCCGGGATTTCGCGATTGACGAAGAACTCACGGACTACAACCGCCCCGCGGTGGGTGACCAGGAAGTTTTTCCCTCGTTCGCCGTCACGGTCAACGCGATGCCGAAGGCTTCCGGAACGCCGCTGCGAAACATGGAATTCGAAACGAACGGCATGGATATCACGCCGATCGACGCCGGAGGCGCGTTCGCGGACGACGACGGCGACAATTTGGCATTCTCCGCGACGGGTCTTGGACCGTTGGTCATCGACCGGGAAACCGGAATGATCACGGGGACATTTTCTTCGCCGACGATCCTCGATGTCTCCGTCACCGCCGCCGACGGACATTCGACCTTTTCTCAAAACTTCACGATCACCGCGTTTGAAAGGGTGACTGGAGACGACGCGGGAAATGAGCTGACGGGCGGTCCGGGTGTCTCGATCATCGAAGGACTCGGCGGCGGCGACACGCTTCGTGGCGGAGGCGGGGATGACAGGATTTACGGCCACTCGGCCACCGACAACGGACCCGGCGAAGACATGGACAAGGTGGTGTATTCCGGGGCCTGGAACGATTACTTCATCGACGGGCGGTTCGAAGACCTTGGTGGGACCATGGTTCCTTGGATCACCTTGCGGGACCGGAATCCCGACGACGGGGACGAGGGTGTCGACACCTTGGTGGGCATCGAGGCGCTCGAATTTTCCGATATCACATTCACGGTGTCCGCCAACGCCACGGCGGGCGACGACATTCTGTTCGGCACGGAGGGAATTGACGGAACCTCTTCGGGAGGCGCGGGTGGGCATGACATAATTTTCGGATTTGGTTCCGGAGACGATTTCGGCGGAGGCTCCGGAAGCGACACGCTGATCGGCGGCGAAGGCGATGATGCCTTGGCCGCGGAC
>JANQKA010000170.1 GCA_028281405.1 Hasllibacter sp.
CCTACTTCGAGGGCGGGGGCATGGTCGGTTTCGCCGTGGCGATGGAAAACGGCGAAGAACTGGATTCTGTCGGACTGCGCTTCGAAGATGGCCGGATCATGGGAACACTCACCGGTTCGGAAGCCGTGGCGATCCAAGTCACCGCCACCGACGAGAGCGGGGATCCTGTCGTGAAGGTTTTCACGATCAGTCCGGAAGTTCCGGCGGCGGGCGCCGGAAGGCCCACGGTCCGGGTCGACGATCTCGCGGAAGATCGGCACGCGGCGGTAGGGGACGAGATATCCGTCATCGATGTGACCGGCGGATTCGGCGATCCCGACAGCGGCGCGAACGATTTGGCCTTCTCGGTCGAATTCAGCCGGGAGAACCACGGGCTGTCGTTCAACGGCACGACCAATGAGATCACCGGCGAATTCACCGGAACCGAGGACGTGACGGCCATCGTCACCGTGACCAACGGCGAGGGCGGCGGCTCCGTCGAGCACTGGATCATCATTCGGGCGAACCAAAAGCCCGTGGACGGGGACGCGCCCCTTCCCGAGAACGTGGACGCGGTGGTTGGAGAGAGCATCGCGCCCATAAATCTGGCCGCGGCGTTCAGCGATCCCGATTCCGAGGGCGGGAATCTGACCTTCGTGGTTCTGGTGGACGGGTCCGAAATCGCGGGAACCGGGTTGGAGTTGCGGGACGGCGTGATCGAGGGAACGCCAATCTCGACGGGCACCCTGTCGATCCGGGTCACCGCCACCGATTCTGACGGGGCGAGCGCGTCCCGGGATTTCACCGTGACGGTGACGGGCACGGGAAGCGAGCCCACCGTGAATTCGGGAGCGGCCACCACCGTGGAACCGGGGGAGGATCTGCCCATCGATTTGAGCTCCTGGTTCAGCGACCCCGACGGGGACGCCCTGACGTACATGGCGACGGCTCGGTCGAACGGGGAGGCGATCGAGTTGGGGGCGGTCGGACTGACTCTCAACGGCGCGGAGATTTCGGGATCCTTTTCCGGGAGGCGCGATGTGACGGTCACCGTCATGGCGGGCGATGAAAGCGGCGGAACCGCGAGGCATTCCTTCACGATCACGGGGCGGGGCAACCGGACTCCCGAGGCGACGACTTCGGCGGCGGCCACCGTGGATCCCGGGGCGGATCTGCCCATCGATTTGAGCTCCTGGTTCAGCGACCCCGACGGGGACGCCCTGACGTACATGGCGACGGCTCGGTCGAACGGGGAGGCGATCGGGTTGGGGGCGGTCGGGCTAACGCTCACCGGCGCGGAGATTTCCGGATCCTTCACCGGGAGACGGGATGTGATGGTCGCCGTCACCGCGGACGATGGATTCGGCGGGACGGCGAGGCATTCCTTCACGATCACGGGGTTGGGCAATCGGAACCCCGAGGCGACTTCCGCGGCGGTGGACATATTGGGCGCCGGGGAGGCGCCCATCGATTTGAGCGACTGGTTCGGCGACCCCGACGGGGACGCGCTGATGTACTCGGCGACGGCTCGGGTGGGTGAAGCGAATGTCGATCTGAATTCCCTCGGACTGACGCTCGTTGGCGACCGAATCACCGGTTCCTTCACGGGAAGCGGGAACGCGGAAATTTCCATCACCGCCTCCGACGGAGCCGCCATGGCGACGCATACCTTCACCATCGCTCCGCGCGGTTCCGCTCTCGTCGGCGATTCCGGCGACAACTCACTCGACGACCGTTCGGGCCTTGGCCGTTCGATCGCCGGCGGAGGCGGCGACGACACGATCACCGGCGGGGAGGGCCGGGACACGATCGACGGCGGCGATCATGTGGAGGGCGACACGGCGGTCTACGCGGGCAACCGTGCGGATTACCGGTTCTCGACGGAGTGGCGGCATCAGGGCGAGACCCGCGTCGATTGGACGATCGTCACCGACGGGCGGACGGATGCTCCCGAAGGCGAGGATGAATTGCTGAACATCGAGTTTTTGGATTTCGCCGATGCCGCGGAAGTCGCGGTGTCGGGTCTCGAAGCCCCGCTCACGCGGGTCACCGGGGACGCCGGGAACAACACCTTGGAAGGAGACGCCAACGGTCAAATGATTTCCGGCGGCGGAGGGACGGACACGATCTCCGGCCTCGGGGGAGTTGACACGATCACAGGC
>JANQKA010000288.1 GCA_028281405.1 Hasllibacter sp.
CCGCCTCCGGCGGCGCGCACCCTGCCGATTTCCCTGTCCAAGACCAAGCTCTCCCGTCCCGAAAACTCCGGTATAGGGAGTTTCCGCCCGGAATGCCAGTCAATTTCGGCGCGACGCGTCCCGCGGTCACCGATCGGATCACAGATTGGCCGCGATATCGCGGCCCGCGGCCATTTAAAACGTCTCCGCGGCATCCGCGCCGCCGCGATACTCCGTCGGTCGCGGCCGACCGGGCCTCTCCGGTGACCGGCCCCGCTTCGTGGCCCCGAGGCCCGAATCCCCGACACCTCCATCGGGGCGTCCGCCCGGGAGCGCGGGCAGTCCACGCCATCCACACATGCGCGGCCGTGCCGGGAAATGTTCACGGCGTTCGTCCAGGCGCGTATCGCCATCCACGCGCGGTCGGCCGCCACCAAACCATGGTCGGCGAATGGGGCATCAAGTGCCATCCGCGCGCGCGGTCGGCCGGCGATTGACACCAATGTCCCCCTCGCATCCGTGGCGCCATCCGCGCGCGCGGTCGACTGGTTGGCCCCGTTGCCGACCACGCCGTTCCCGATGCGCCATCCGCGTGGGAGCGGTCGACCGTTCATGCAAATGCTGAGTGAGCATCGCGGGAGAGGCCAACCGCGCGGGGCGCGCGATCCTTGCCAAGCAATATGAGATACGGACAAAGCCCCCCTTCCTCCGGGCGCGCACGGTCCCCGCGGTCCATCCCACCTTCGGCCCGCTTGGCCCGGATTCGCCGGGTGAACGCGCGCCTCCCGCCGACGGTTCGCGACGATTCGCGACGATGGCCGCGTGCCGGCCGTGGCCCGCCGATCTTGATGATGCGCTTGACCGCCCACGCGCCTCGGCACCGATCATGTTCGACCCAACAAAATCCCCCGCGAAATAGCGCGCACCCGCCATCCCTAGAGACATCCCCCTTGGGTTCCGGCGCGCGCCTTCCAATTGGCGCGCCGTCGGCACTTCTTTCGCCATCCGCCCGTCCGCGGACGCGTCATCCGTTCGCTTCCGGTCAACGCGGGGGAGGCCCCGCTCCGCGCCGGTTTGATGAAACCAGACGGATTTCCGCCTCTCCGTTCCGCGCGCTCCGGCGCGGCGGTCCTCGCGGCGACCGGGACGAGCGCCGCAATCCTCCACTCCTCCCGCTTCCCGGCGTGGATCTCCGCTCTTCATGATATCCGCAGTGACCAACGCGCGGGAGGAATGATCGATGACGCGGGCTCCGCGAACGTTTCGAGGTGTCGCCTCCGAATCAAGGATGTTTGATCGGCAGCGTCCGAGTCTCCAAAGAAATCCCGTCCACGGCGATCCGGGCGGGAACCGCGACCGCCTCGACGCCCGCCGCGACAGCTTCGGAAAACGTCCGGGCGTAATCCGGATCGATGTCCCGCGCCAATTTGAAGGCGGAGCAGTCCGTCCTCTGGATCACGTAGAGCATGACCGCGCGGGCGCCCGAACGCGCCACATCGGACAATTCGCGCAGGTGCTTGGTTCCGCGCTTCGTGACGCAATCGGGAAATTCCGCCCATCCGCCATCCCGACCGAGATGG
>JANQKA010000301.1 GCA_028281405.1 Hasllibacter sp.
AGATCTTCCTGGCCCTGCGGGGGATGGAGACCCGCCCGTTGACGGAATCCCAAGTGGACGAAATCAAGCTGCGATACGCCTCCCGTGGCCGACCGTGACTTATCCCCTTATTTTTATAGTGGGAATCTGACTTTCGCGAAGTCGATCAATTCCCTCCCCTGCAGTTCTCTCGTGCTTGATCCCGCGCGGACATAGAATGCCGGATACCGATACCGATCCCTCCTTGATTCGAGAAACGCCTCGGACGGACCTGGTTTGCACCGAATCGCGAGGACCCTCATTCCATCCTGATTTACGAATCGAGGCTCGACATATGCGGTGAACGCCTTTCCCAAATCTCTCTCGACGAAATTGGTGAATTTCAACGATAGATCATCTTCACCCTTGTGAATTTGATTTTCCAATCCCACGATTTCACCATCATCGGAAACCCCGACCAAAATATGCCCACCACTTTCCGAGTTCAAAAAGCCAGCGATTGATTTCGCGACACCATATGAATAATTGATGTTCGTCCCCATGGCGTCACTGTTTTCAAACAGCATTGATTTGAATTCCACCGAATCGTTTTCACCTTCCCTGATCAATTCAGAGATATATGATTCAAGCATTCTGCTGGAAGTCCGCTCATCCTTCACTGGATTCGTGGCGGAATCAACAAGACGAATTGAATCAATTGTTGGCCCGGCAATCAATCGTTCGGCGACGTTTTCCCATCGGGGATCTAAAAGGTGCATGAGAGTTTCCGCGGGAATTTTTGCTTTCCGTTCCAGCTCGGCAATTGTCCAATCGTCCTTTTGAATTTTTTGTCTTGCGATTTCTCTCAAATTTCTGGGAAACAAAATCAATAACGCTTTGCCTTGTGTGAGGAAGTCTTCCGCGGCTTTCGCGGTTTCCTGTTTGAATTCCAGAGAGAGAGCGACGCGGATATCATCAATAAATTCTTGAAACTCGTTCGCCGGAGGCGAATGCGCAGCTTTCGCGGTCGACTCACATATGCGAACCAATTCCTTGGCGCAAACCATCCGCTGGATCATCATATCGGCGTTCTCCGGATAGAAAATCCGAGTTATCGACTCTCCTCCAAGGGACGAAAACTCGCGCCGATATTCCTGATAGGAGGTCCGTCCCCAAGGAGCGCGTGATCCCAGAAGTCGATCAAATTCCATTCGATGCGGAAATGCCTCGATCTTGTCCGGATACCCGAGGTTGGATATCGCATCGCAGATATGATGGATCTGAACCGGCAACAAATCCCGCTTGTCGAATTCCGCTTGCAGTTCCCTGTACATCGCATCAGCCCCGTTCCGACGTCGGAAGATCCGGAAGGTGTCCGTCACCGGTCCTCCGTTTTTCCCGTCCTCAAATTTATCTGAGGCAAACCGGTGTCAGGGAAGGAGGGAGGAATATTATTCTCCTCAACGGACCTCATAACCCTGATCGCTTCGGCGAAGGCCTCCGCCCTGGTCGCTTTCGGACCGGGAGTGAAGTGCATGTTCCGAAGGTCGTATCCACGCTTAATCAGAAAAGCGATGGACTCCTTCAATTCTTGTTCTTCCTTGGTCATCCCGCGACCCCTTGTTGTCACGTCCAACAACGTCGGGCCTTCCGACGTCGCCTCGCGCTCGATTGTATGTTCTCGCCTTAACCTGCCCCGCTCAACAACGGGTATGCGACTCAGTGCGCCGCCCTAACCGCTCCCGCCGCCTTTGGCAACAGGTCGCCGTGGCAACTTCGCCACGTCGCCAACAGAATCACCGCGGCGGAAACCCAAGCGGCACCCGTATCACATCGCTTCAAGCATGATTCGCCCTCCCATGCAAGAGCCATTCCAGTGTCATCGATCACAAAATCGTGAACGGTTGTGATATGAAGTGAGGAGGTACAACGTCAACCGTCAAATTTTGCAAGGAATTTTCAGATCGGACCAAGTGTCGACGAGCGACGCGATGCCCCCACCAACCTTGCACGATGGCAATTCTCCCACCCTCCCATGGAGTCAGCCGCGTCCGCGGCCCAACGATGTTGCCACTTCGACGTCATCCGCTCCACTGAGCGATCCGGTGCCGCCGGGCGCCCACTCCGGGAGGGCGCAAAGCGTGTTCACGAGCCGCATCCGTCTCATCGTGTCGCACTTCCCCTCCCGCAAGCGCGGGGCTCCGAACACGGGCGCGAGGGCCTTCGTCCCCGATAACGCGACGTTACGCGGTTGATGGAGAAATGGAATTCGGCGGGGACTTGGGAACCAAGGCCGTGACCGCCGCGGTTCTGCGGGGATTGGACGGGACATGAGCATCGCTCTCGGTGCCATCGCGGACGATTTCACTGGCGCGACCGCCCTTTGCAACACGCTGGTCAAGGAGGGGATGGGCGCCGTTCAAGTCATCGGCGTTCCCGACGGCTCCATCGACCTCGTCGGCACCGACGCCGTCGTGGTCGCGTTGAAGTCCCGGACGGCCCCCGGCGTCCGGGCGGTGTCAATGTAGCTGGCGGCGCACGACTGGCTCAAGGCCAACGGCGCCGGCCGAATTATCGAGAAGTACTGCTCGACCTTCGATTCGACCGCGGCGGGCAACATCGGCCCGATCACCGACGCTCTGCTTGACCGCACCGGCACCTCCGCGGCCGCGATCTGCCCCGCCGTTCCCGAGAACGGGCGCACGGTGTTCCAAGGGCATCTCTTCGTTCACGGAGTTCCGCTGTCGGGAAGTTCGATGAAGGATCACCCGTTGACGCCGATGCGCGACTCCGGCCTCGTCCGGTTGATGGAGGCGCAAAGCCGGGGCTGGGCCGCGGTCGTTCCGCTGCCGACCGTCCGGATGGGCTCGGAGGCCATCCGCGCGGCGATCGCCACGCTGATCGGGCAAGGAGTGTCCCACATCGTCATCGACGCCATCGAACGAAGCGATCTCGTCGCGATAGCGTCGGCCATCCCCGACGACATGCTCATCACCGGTGGATCGGGCATCGCGCTCGGCCTGCCGGAAACCCTGCGGAAATCCGGGCGTATCGGGCGGTCGCCCGCGCCCCGTCCTCCCCGCGTCGCGGGGCGGAAATTGATTCTGGCGGGAAACTGCTCCTCCGCCACCCTCGGTCGGACCGCCCGGGCGGAGAGCCGTTGGCCGACGCGGCGCCTCCGCCTGGATGACATCGCCGACGACGACGCCGCGATCGCGGACCTGGCCGACTGGGCGGACGGGAAACCCGCCGACCAGCCCGTTCTGATCCACGCCTCCGCCGGGCCCGACGAGATCCGGGCGGCGCAGCGCCGATATGGAGTCCAAGGAGCGGGCGTGATGGTCGAACGCGCCTGGGCGCGCTGGCGGCCATCCTCGCCGACGCCGGACACCGGAAGCTGATCGTCGCGGGGGGAGAAACCTCGGGGGCCGTGGTGTCGGCCCTCGGCGTCCTGGCCCCGCGCATCGGCCCCGAGATCGCTCCGGGCGATCCCTGGACCGAGACGGTCGAAGACAGGCCGATGGCGCCGGCGCTCAAATCGGGGAATTTCGGCTCCGAGACATTTTTCGAAGACGCGTTCGGGATGCTGCCATGACGGAAAAGGAACTGCGCCGGGACATGGTCCGG
>JANQKA010000344.1 GCA_028281405.1 Hasllibacter sp.
GTCTGCGTGGCGAGCACGTGCTCCACCTCGGAGGTGCCGATGCCGTGGGCCAGCGCGCCGAACGCGCCGTGGGTCGCGGTGTGGCTGTCGCCGCAGACGACGGTCATGCCGGGCAGCGTCCAGCCCTGTTCCGGGCCGACTATGTGGACGATTCCCTGCCGCACGTCGGTGACCGGATAGTAGTGAATGCCGAATTCCTTGGCGTTCCCGTCGAGGGCGGCGACCTGGATGCGGCTGTCTTCGGGCATCCGGTCGGGATTTTCGCGCCCCGGGGTCGTGGGAACGTTGTGGTCGGGCACGGCGATGGTCTTTTCCGGGGCGCGGACGGCGCGGCCGGACATCCTGAGACCTTCGAACGCCTGCGGGGAGGTGACCTCGTGGACGAGGTGCCGGTCGATGTAGAGCAGGCTGGTGCCGTCCTCGGCCTCGTGAACGAGGTGGGCGTCCCAGATTTTGTCGTAAAGCGTCTTGCCGGTCATGGCGGACTCCGATGGGGAGGTGGCGGTGTTCGCGTGTCCGGGGTGCGTCGAGCGGAATCCCCGGACCCGTCGGGTGGGCGCGCCGGGCCGCGTCAACCCCGGGGCGAGGCCCCGAAGGTCAGGCCGTGGAAGCGCCACGGAAGGCGCGCGCGGTCGTCCATGTCGAATATGCGCTTCATGGAGGCGATCCTAGCGGAGCCGTTCGGCGCGGGCAAGAGGGAATCGCGGCCACGCGTCCCAAGCGGCTGCGCGGAGCGGTTGCCGTGGGATTCATCTCGGGTGGAGGGCGGCGCGGAGGGAATGGACCGGCGTGTTAACGCCTCGCCGATTGACGGTTGTTCCCCGGGCGACGATCCGCCGGGATTTGGGCTTTCGGGCCGATTCCATCGAATTCACCACAGCCGGCCATGCCTTGCGTTCCCCGCGACGGCGTCGGCGCGCCATGTCGCGTTGTGGTGAACGCGGAGGCCAGGGCCTGTGGACATTCATTATGTTGGCCTGAGCCCGCCGCGAAATGTCGAATCCGCGATGTCCATGATCGTCACGGTGAACATACCCCGCCACTTCGGCCGCCAAGCCAAAGCTCCGATGAGGGACGGCGAGATCGACAGTTTGGTTGGGCGCGAGGCTCCAACCCGGAGGAAGGTGATCCGATCGGCGGAGGCTTCGCAAGTCGAGGTTCCCGCGCCCTGGAGCGGGCAATGCGGGGGCCACCGCGTGATTCGCCTTGTCATTGTGCGCGACCCCATGATTGTCGTGCCGCTTTAGGTCCACGCAAAGAACAAAAAATCCGAATTGCGCACACAAGAACTTGAAAAACTGAAAATCCCCGGGCAAGGAGATTGCCGAGGCCGGAAGGAGGCTGAAATGACCAGCGATGAATTCAAAATCCTGGAGCGGGGCATGAAGGAGGTTCTCGCTTTCGTGCGCGGAGAGGGTGAACTCACGGCGTACGAAGTCGACGTTTCCACGCCGGATGGCGGGATCGTCAGGAGGGGGAGAGCTACCCTGGACCCGAAAACCCGCCAGCCCGTATTCAAGGACTAAGCGTCCCGCGGGCCCGCGCACATGCCCGCAAAATCCCTCGGATATGTTTCCGCGGCCGAAATCGGTCGCCGGGAACCGAAAGAAAGTGGAGGCCGCCAAGCGGGCCCAGGGCCGGACGTCGACGACTTCTCGGGACCATGATCGAGGGCCCGGATTGAACTGACCTGTCGGGCTCTCGCGTGACAACTCTTCGCGGGGCGCGAATCGCGTTCCGCCGCGCAACGTGAACGATCGGTGACGCGACTTGGAACGGAGCGCCGGCGGTTTTGGTGGAATGGGCAAGGCGGGCGGTCAACGCAAGCCGTTGAAGGTCGCCGATACTTCCGTCGACCGGGGTGCGTTTTTCCAAGGTCGCCTCCGCCTCACTTGGCGGGACGTGGACGGCCGATCGGGTGACGACGATCGCCGGGATCCTCCGCCTCCGGATCAATTCCACCGAATTCGCCATCGCGGCCGACCACGAATTCCGCTCCCGTCGCCCCGGCGAAGGCGACGCTCCGCGTTGTCGTGAACGCCGGCGGTTCCGGTTCGTCCGCTCGGAGACGCCCGGTCGGTCACGTGCGTGCCCACCAATTCGGAAACCGTCCGGTGGACCGCGTCCGGCGACCGGACCCCGGCACGGGCGGCGACGGGGGGCCGGGGCGGTCGTCCGGGCGCGGCGACGTCGGCCCCCGGGCGGGCACTCACGTCCGTCCGCGCGTTAGATTCCCGGCGCGCGGGCGTCGTCGGGGATGCCGCGGATGGCATCCGGGCGCGGCGACTCCGGATTCCGGGCGGGAGCCGACGTGCGTGCCGCGTCAGATCCCCGGCGCGCGGGCGCCGAACACGGCCGATCCAACGCGGACGTGGGTCGCGCCGAGTTCCACGGCCGCCTCGAAATCCCCCGACATTCCCATGGACAGGCCGGTCAGCCCGTTCCGCTCTGCGATTTTCGCCAACAGCGCGAAATGCGGAGACGGCTCCTCGGACTCCGGTGGAATGCACATCAGCCCGGCGAGGGGCAGGCCGAGTCCGCGGCATTCGGCGATCAGGGCGTCGGCTTCGCCGGGGGCGACGCCCGCCTTCCGCTCCTCCTCGCCCGTGTTCACCTGAACGAAGAGGGTCGGGCGGGAGCCCGTTTCCTCGGCGATCCGGGCGATGGCGCGGGCGAGTTTGGAGCGGTCGACGCTGTGGATGGCGTGGAACATGTCCATCGCGGCGCGGACCTTGTTGGTCTGAAGCGGGCCGATGAGATGCAATTCCACGCCGGGATACCGGGGAGCCAGATCCCTCCACCTGTCCCGCGCCTCCTGGACGCGGTTTTCCCCGAACACCCGGTGTCCGGCCTCCAGCGCGGACTTGACCCGGTCGGCGGGTTGAACCTTCGACACGGCGATCAGCGTGACCGCCCCTTCGGGGCGTCCGGCCTTCCGCTCCGCCGCCCGCAGGCGCGTCAGAACCTGGTCAAGCGACATCGGGTTCGGCCTCCAATTTGTCGATCGCCTCGATGAGGGGCGCCACCGCCGCGCCGTATTTTTCCCAGGAGCGGAGCGAGGTTTTGTAGATCGGACGGCGCACCTGGCCGACCGAAAGGGTGGTCACGCGGCGTTCGGTTTTCTGCGGGCTGAGACACGCGTCGTCCCAGGAGAGTCCCGCCGCGGCGACGAGATCGCGGGTCCGGGGCTCCGGGTCGGACACGAGGTTCTCGTATGAAACGCGGACGAACCCGCCCGGAGCGGCGCGCTCCCAGAATGCGGTCATGCGGCGGAACATCCCGTATTGGGCGACAAGGTGGTCGATATCGTAGGCGAATCCATTGGTGTTGGGCGCGAACTTGTTTTTCCAGATGGAAAGCAGGGTGTCGCGCGGGTCGCGGTCGAGAACGAGGACGCGCGCCCTCGGCAGCGCGAGGTTGACGAGTCCGATCACGCTCCACGTCAGGATGGATTTGTCCGCGACGCGCCCGGCCCCGGGTGCGTAGGCATCGACCCGCTCCATGTAGGCGTGGCCGAGTTCCGCCAACTCGCCGTCCTTCAGCTCCGCGAAACCGCGGAAGCCGTCGCCCTTGCGCATGAGGCGCGTGGCGGCGGTGGCGAAGAATCCGGTTTCCCCGATGGCGGTGACGTCCGGATGGCTTGCGAGGATCTGCTCGATCAGCGTGGTGCCGGATCGCGGCATTCCGGTGACGAAGATCGGGTCGGCCGTCGGGGCGCCGTCCACGGTTCTTCCGCCGAACCCTTCGAACGCTCCGATCAGTTCGTCGAGCTCGTCCCGTTGTTTCCAGGGTTCGGGGCGCTCGGCCTCCATGACCAGGGCGTTGGCGGGAGCCAGGTAGGACGCGGCGGCTTCCGCGTTCCCCGCGTTCTCGTGAATCCTGGAAAGGGCGAAGCCGGCGGCGGCCCGGTCGGAAGGCGGACGCTCCGGGTCCGTCCAGACCCGACCCAGGGATTCGGCGAGCGGGTCGTCGGGCGCGATGCGCGTGGTCAAGCCGTATCCGTGGATGATCGGAGCGGGCCTGTTGGAGAGGCCGATCGCTCGTCGGTAGAGCGCGTCCGCTCCGGGATCGGCTTCGGATTGGAGGTGGGCGGCGGCCCTCTCGGCGATGAAGACGTTCTTCGGCTCCAATTCGAGCGCCTTGTCGAAGTATTTCCGCGCGTCGGCGGAATTCCCCTGCATCGCCGCGGTTTCGGCGAGGTCGAGCAGCAGTGGCGCGTCCGGGCGGCCATCGCGGGCGGCCCGTTCGAAGGCTTCCCGGGCCTCGCCGGGACGCTTGGCCCGGTGGAGGGCCTTGCCGAGCGCCACCCGGGCCGCGCGGGACGCCGGAAGGATTTGAACCGCGCGCCGGAGGGCCATCAGCGCGCCGGACGTGTCGCGCAGGGCCTCCGCGGCCTGGCCTATGGCGATCCACGCCTCCGGATTGTCCGGATTGAGGCGAAGCGCGGCCCGGGCGCTCGCCGTCGCCTCCACATGGGATCCGTTCCTTTGGAGCCATGTCGCCAAGCGGGCGTGGAGCCCGTCGCATCCCGGCTCCGCGGCGATCGCCGCCCCGATGTCGCGGATCGCCGCGTCGTGTTCTCCGATCCGGGCCCGGGCCCTAGCCCGCAGCCAGCGGGCGGCGGCGTTGGTGGGGGAGGATTTCAGGACTTCGTCGGCCCGGCGCGCGGCTTCCCCGATTCGGCCCTTGGCCAGGGCGGCCTCCGCGCCCTTCAGCTTCCCGGAGGACCGGGGCAGGCGGATCGGAGGGGCGTCCAGGCGCGCCTTGGCGGCGGAGACCGCTTCCTTGGGAACCCGGGCGATGCGCGCCGCCTCCATGAATCGCGGAACGAGGTCCGGGTCGTCCGCGCGCCGGACCGCTTCGGCGGCGATCTCCGGAAGGCGGGCGTCGCGCGCTCCCCTTTCGATGGCCGAGAGGACGCGTTCCGCGGCTCCGGAGGGATCGGAAAGCAGATCCATCCGCGCCAAGTGAAATATCGCTCCGGCGTTGTCGGGATCGCGAGACAGAATCGCCTCAAGATCATTCCTCGTGGGAGCCGCGCCGCGGTCGGAGTTACGCGGTTCGCCGGATCTATTGGGATTCGTGGTCATGTCACGGCGGCTTCTAAGGCGGTTTGAAGGCGGGGGGAATCGCTTGTCCGGGGACGCCTTCGACCGGGCGTGCCCGAAGAAATTCCCCCCGCGCGGACTTCGCGGCGGCGGTGTGTTCGGAGGCCCTTCGGGATTT
>JANQKA010000369.1 GCA_028281405.1 Hasllibacter sp.
GGCGAAATTTCAGGAAGTTGCTCCCGCTCTGCCTCAGGGCGAGACGACCTCGCACGGCAGATTCCTGGACGAAAGACGTTCGCAGGCGCTCGCGGCGCCGGCTTTGCTCATGCCGACGAAACTCGCCTCGTAGCCGGCCGATCGATGGTTGACCCTGCGGTCGGCGGAATGAAGGGTTCCTATTTCCACGAGCGCGGTTTGCAGGAGCATCCGTTCCGCGCTGTCGCGGGACGGGAAGAGGCCGAGCCGCACGCCATAGTCGCCCTCGCGGGCGCTCGCGAGGACGGTCGGTTCCCCTTTCTTTGCCGGCGTGGGCGGGGTCAGTCTTCCGGGACGTGGTTTGGGAGGCGGAATTCCCTCGGCGATGCCGGATGTTGCCAGCACGACCTGCGGTCCCTCCGGCTCCGGAGTGGCGAATGCTTCGCGCACCGCCGCCTCGACACTTCTCCCCAGTGCCAGAAGCAGTTCGTCGGAAGCCGAGTCGGAGAGCGTGGAGGACCGGGCGCCGGGGGACACCCTTTCAACCGCGGCGAGGGTGGTGGGCCTGGGTGGAGCCGCCGGCTCCGGACGCGGTATCGGAGGGCGGCTGGTGTTCAGTGCCAAGCGTGGGGAGTTGGGTTGATAGAGGGGGCGCGACGGCCTGGCGACGCGGGCCTGGGACGGAGCGCGCTTGAAGCCCATATCCATGAGTTCGGCGACCCTGGAGTTGCGGGTCGCCGCCGATCGTCCGCCGAAAACCGTGACGATGATTCGCTCCTGCCTGCGTTTGGCGGAGGCCACGAGGTTGTACCCCGCCGCGCGTGTGTAGCCGGTCTTGATTCCGTCCGCTCCGGAATAGTCTTTCAGGAAGTTGCGATTGGTGTTGCGCACGGTTCTCACTCCCGCGTGCGTCGATCCGCGCGAGAAGAGGTTGTAGTAGTCGGGGAAGTCGAACAGCAGCTGACGACCGAGAATGGTCATGTCACGCGCGGTGGAGAGATGGCCGCTTTCGGTGAGGCCGTGGGCGTTTCGGAAGCTGGTTTTCTTCATGCCGATGGACTTGGCCGTGCGGTTCATGCGACGGACGAAGGCGGCTTCGGAGCCGGAAATCGCCTCCGCGATGGCCGTGGATGCGTCGTTCGCGGACTTCACAGCCG
Source organism: Hasllibacter sp. (assembly GCA_028281405.1). Lineage (GTDB taxonomy): Bacteria > Pseudomonadota > Alphaproteobacteria > Rhodobacterales > Rhodobacteraceae > JANQKA01. The sequence continues at coordinate 1,137 of JANQKA010000369.1, forward strand.
CGGCTCGGATGAGGTAGCGCAGGGCGATTTTCTGGCCCGAGCGCAATCCCAGCCTCGAAGGTTCCTCGGTGGCGGCCTTGCGGGAGATGGTGACCTTGGTGTCCAAGTTGATCTCGCCGCGCTCCACGGCCTCGAAGGCGACATACAACGTCATCATTTTGGTCAGCGAGGCTGGATGCAGCCGCGAATCGGCGTTGCGCGAATGCAGCACCTCCCCGGTCCGCGAGTCCATGACCACGGCGGCGTACGGGGCCGCCTCCACCGGAGCGGCCAGAAGCATCGCGCAGACCAACGCCGCGCGTAAGCGCGCGAATCCGGAGCGAATCCGGATCGCAAGACGACGCAGTTGGAATTCCACTGCCGTAACTCTCTGCCTCTGTCGGGACGTTGCCCAACGTTTTCGCCGGGTCTTCGCCCGGCTTGTTTCCCGTTGGTTTAGCAAATGGATTCGGCTTTGTGAACAACAATTTTTGGGGAATCGCCCAATATGTGCGATAAAATTTAATGCAATGAAGTATATTGTGGAATTGTAATTTTTTCATACAAGATGGTGTGGAGATTCAAGGATTCCGAATACCCTGGATAATTCCGATTTCCGCCAAATAGGCGGAACGAATCGACGAATCACCCCGCGGCGGCGGCCCGGATCGGGACAGAACGAATCGGCGAATCACCCCGCGGCGGCGCCCGGGTCGGGACAGAACGAATCGGCGAATCACCCCGCGGCGGCGGCCCGGAACGGGACAGAACGAATCGGCGAATCACCCCGTGGCGGCGGCCCGGAACGGGACAGAACGAATCGGCGAATCACCCCGCTGGGCGGCGTCTCTGGAATCGGGCGGAACGAATCGGCAATCCCCCCGTGGCGGCGGTCCATACACGGAAGCGGAACGATTCTTCGGTCCCCCGCTTCAGCGGTTCCGGCACTGGGGCGAAAGAATCCACGATTCTCCGCGGGGATGCGGTTCAGACGCGGTGGAGAAACGAATCGGCACCCCCCCGTGGTGGCGGTCCATACACGGAAGCGGAACGAATCCGCGATTCCCCGCGTCGGCGGTTCCGGCACCGGGGCGGAACAGATTCGCGATCCCCGCGGGGGCGGCTGTTCCGAGGCGGTGGCGAAACGAATCGGCAATCACCCCGTGGAGGCGGTCCATACACGGGGGCGGAACGAATCCGCGATCCCCCGCGTCGGCGGGTCCGACGCGATGGCGAAACGAATCGGCAATCACCCCTTGGTGGCGGACCATTCACAGGGTGCGAAACGAATCCGCGATTCCCCCGCGTCGACGGTTCCGGAACGGTGCGAAACGAATCGGCGAATCATTCCGCGGTGGCCGGGGAACCCCGGCGCTCTTGGTGATCGTCCGCGGGCATCCCTCCTATCCGCGCGGGGCGGGAGGAGGGCGGGTCCGGCGCCGTCTGGCGAGGCCCCCTCGGAACGGCCCGGATTTCGGGGGAGGGTGCCCGGGAGGCCGCGGCGATTCACGCGGGCCGCATGACTCCGCGAACCGCTCCGCCATCCGGAGAATGTCCGCGCCGATGTCGCCGTTGTCCGCCTCGGCGTTCCGGCGCGCTCGCCGTCGACCTCCGCTTCCCGGCGGGGTCCGGTCCCGGATTCCGTGCGAGGACCGTCGTTCGGTCCCTTTCCCGCGCGCCCCGTTTTCCGTATAATGCGCGCCCGCAAGCATGCGCGAACCCGGAGTGCACCCGTGACGGAAGACACAATCAGGATGACGGCCAACGCGCCCGACGACCCTGACGCGGACGCCGACGCCGACGTGGCTCTGCTGACCAGGACGAAGCCGAAGGTCGACAAACCTCCACTCTACAAGGTGCTCCTGATCAACGATGATTACACACCGATGGAGTTCGTCGTCCATGTGCTGGAGCGCTTCTTTAGACTGACCCACGCCCAGGCGGTGGAGATCATGCTGATCGTCCATCGCAAGGGAGTGGCCGTGGTGGGCGTGTTCAGCCACGAGATCGCGGAGGCGAAGGTGGCGCAGGTCATGGACTTCGCGCGCCGCCACCAGCATCCGCTGCAATGCACCTTGGAGAAGGAATAGTCCGGCGGCCCGCGCCATGGCCCATCGGTTGGCCCTCGCCCGGGAAGGCGGTCTGGTGGATCTACCCGAGGGGCGCGTCGTATGCGTCGGCGCGCCGGCGGGCGATCCGGGCATCGCTCCCGACCATCTCGCGGTCGAGACCCCGGACGCGGTGGCCGAATCCTATTGGCGTGGGAGGTGCGCGGCGGTTTCGGATTTGGTGGAGGGGGCGGCGGCGGCCGCGCTCGTGACCCTGCCGAGGTCGCGCGCGTTCGCGCGGATGCTCGTTGCGCGGGCGGCGCGGGTCGTTGGGACGGGCGGGACCGTCTTCGTCGATGGACGCAAAACCGACGGGATTGAGGCGCTGCGGCGGGATCTGAAGGCCCGCGGAGTGGCGGTGGAAACATTCAGCAAGGCGCACGGCAAACTCCTGTGGTTTTCCGCCACGGACGATCTGCTCTCGACGTGGGCGGAACCGGATCACGCCGGGCCGGACGGATTCAAGACCGTTCCCGGGATATTCTCCGCCGACGGCGTGGATCCGGGGTCCGAGCTGTTGGCGCGCCACCTGCCCGCGGCGAAGGGCCGCGTGGCGGACCTGGGGGCGGGTTGGGGCTACTTGGCCCGCGGAATCCTGACCTCGAAGACGGTGACCCGGGTCGACCTCGTTGAGGCGGACGCTCGGGCGCTCGATTGCGCGCGCGCCAATGTCGAGGACGCCAGGGCGGTGTTCCACCGGGCCGACGCGAGAATCTGGGGCGACAAGCAGGCCTTTGATTTCGTTGTGACGAATCCTCCTTATCACGATGGCCGCGCGGCGGAGCCGGGATTGGGGATCGCTTTCCTTCGGAACGCGGCGCGGCTGTTGACCGCGAACGGAAGGCTTTGGCTCGTGGCCAATCGAAGGCTCCCTTACGAGTCGCCGCTCCGCGGGATGTTCCGCGGGATGGAAATCGTCGCCGTCTCGGGTGGCTACAAGGTGATCCGGGCGGAGAAACCGATCTGATTCTTGACCTACGGCGGCGGAAATTCCAAGATTCCGACGATGTGCCGTCGACGAGATCATCCTTTCCAATTGGAACCCGGGCGACCGCGGCCGCCCGGCGTGGGGCGTGGGCGTCGTGGCGGCGGTTGAAGGGATCGATCCCGCGCCGGTGGGCCGGGCTCCCGAATCGGAATCGATGGCCGGGAGCATGACGGCGGGATTCGACACGTCGCCTTCTCCGGGACCGGAGGAGCGCGCGGCCGCGGTTCTGAGAATCGATGGAATGCACTGCGGGGCCTGCGCGGCGAGGGTGGAACGCGCGCTCGCCACCGCGCCCGGCGTGATTTCGGCATCGGTCAACCTCGTGAGTGGGACGGCGCGGGTGATTTACGCGGAGGGCGCCGTAGAGCCGCTGCTGTTGGCCGCGGCCGTGTCCGACGCCGGATATTTGGCGGAACCCGTGACGGATATGTCCGGGGCGGATGGCGGCGCGCGGGAAGCCGAAGCCGCGGTGGAGTTGCGTGGTCAAGTGATCGCGGCGGCCATCCTGACGGCTCCGGTGGTCGTTTTGGCGATGGGATCGCACATGGTTCCGGGCGCCGCGGAATTGATCGACGGCGCGATCGGGAAGCGGGGTTCCTGGCTCGCGCAATTCGTGCTGACCACGCTCGTTCTGGCATGGCCCGGGAGGCGGTTCCTGACACTGGGCCTTCCAGCGCTGTGGCGGGGCGCACCTGACATGAACAGCTTGGTGGCGCTGGGGACGCTGGCGGCTTGGGGCTATTCGACCTTGGTCACGCTGGCGCCGGGACTTCTGCCGGAGGAAACGAGGGAGGTGTATTTCGAGGCGGCGGCGGTGATCGTTTGCCTGATCCTGTTGGGGCGCGCGCTCGAGGCGCGCGCCAAGGGACGGGCCGGCGAGGCGATCCGCTCGCTCGTCGAGTTGCGGCCTTCCATGGCGAGGCTCAAGCGGGGCGCGTCGGAGGATGACGTGCCGGTGGAAATGGTGACGACCGGCGATGTCTTGGTAATCCGGCCAGGCGAACGCGTGCCCGTCGACGGGGAGGTGGTGTCGGGCGACAGCCGCGTGGACGAAGCGATGCTCACGGGCGAGCCGGTTCCGGTGCGGAAGGTGGTCGGCGACGCCGTTACCGCGGGAACCGTCAACGGCGCCGGGGTCTTGCTCATCCGGGCGACCGCGGTGGGCGCGGACACGGTGCTCGCCGGGGTCATCCGCATGGTCGAGGCGGCGCAGGCGGCGCGCCTGCCGATTCAGAATCTCGTGACCCGGGTGACGCTGTGGTTCGTGCCCGCGGTGCTCGCCGTGTCCGCTGTGACGGTCGCGTTGTGGCTGGCGCTGGGGCCGGACCCGCGGGCGACCTTCGCCCTGGTGGCCGGCGTATCGGTGCTGATCGTCGCCTGTCCGTGCGCTTTGGGCCTCGCGACTCCCACGTCGATCATGGTCGGAGCCGGGAGGGCGGCGGCGCTGGGGGTGCTGTTCCGCAAGGGCGACGCGCTGCAAAGCCTCGGGGATGTGGCTGTGGTGGCGTTCGACAAAACAGGCACGCTGACCGAGGGCAGGCCGACGTTGACGGACATCGCGCCCGCGGATGGTTGGACGCGGGACGACGCCTTGCGGTTGATCGGCGCCGCGGAGGCGTCGAGCGAGCACCCCGTCGCTTCGGCGGTCCGTGACGCGGCGCGGAAGGTCGTCGACGCGGACCCGCTGGCGGTCGAAGCCGTCGAGGCGATCCCGGGACGGGGATTGCGGGCGCTCGTGGATGGACGCCCGGTGCTGGTCGGACGCCGCGCGCTGTTGGAGGGGGAAGGCGTCGACACCGCCCCTCTGGAGGCGGAGGAGGCGCGGTTGCTCGGGATGGCCCGCACCGTGGTTTGGGCGGCGGTGGACGGCGCGCCCGCCGCGGTGCTCGCGGTGGAGGATCCTGTCAGGGAGGACTCCGCGGACGCGATCCGGAAGCTGTCGGCGATGGGGATCTCGACGGCGATGATAACCGGGGACGGGATGGCGGCGGCGGAAAAAGCCGCGGCCGCCATCGGAATCGACCGTATCGTGGCCGACGTGCTGCCGGATGGAAAGGTGGCGGCGCTCGACGATCTGTCGGCGGAGGGCAAGGTCGCCTTCGTGGGCGACGGAATCAACGACGCTCCGGCCTTGGCCGCGGCTTCGGTCGGAATCGCCCTGGGGTCGGGCACGGACGTGGCGATCGAGGGGGCCGATGTCGTCCTTGTGGGCAACGATTTGTCGGGCGTGGCTTCCGCCATCGGTATCGCGCGGGCCACGCTCCGCAACATCCGGCAGAATCTGGTTTGGGCGTTCGCGTACAACGTCGCGCTGATCCCCGTGGCCGCGGGCGCGCTGTTCGTTCCGCTAGGCGTGCTCCTGTCGCCGATGCTGGCGGCCGCGGCGATGGCTTTGTCCTCTGTATTCGTCGTGACGAACGCGCTGCGCCTGCGGCGGTGGAGGCCCGCGGGCTGAGGGGGCGGCGCTTCCCGGGCGCGGAAATTCCGTGATTTGGCCGATTCGCGGGCGGGATGGGATTGGCTCCCCTCCGCGGCTTGCTTTAGGAAATGCGCGGCCGACCGGCCTTCAAGCCGACGGCACGGGGGCGCCACCGGAGGGCCGGCCGAAGAGGGTCGTCCACGGGGGGCTTCGGGCTGGCCCGGAGGTCCGCCCGGGCGATACGCGGCCGGGATGGGGTTGGCTCTCCTCCCAGGCCCGGATTCGAATATTCGCGGTCGACTGGCCTTCAAACCGACTTCGCGGGGCCACGCCGCCAGAGGCGGATTCCGCTTAAGGGCCGTGCCGAAAGAGGTTCGTCAAAGGGGGCTTCGGGCTGGACCGGTGGTCCGCCTGGGCGATTCGCGGTCGGGATGGGGTTGATTCCCTTCCACGGCCCGGTTTCGGAAAGGCGCGGCCAACAAAACCTCATTCCGGCCTCGCGCCGCCGCGCCGCCGGGGGGCCGTGCGCAAGAGGGTGCGTCTTCGGGGGCTTCGTGCCATCCCCGAGGCTCCGCCCGGACGAATCGCGACGGTGCGGGTGATCCCGTTGCTTCGTTCGTTCCGCGGGCCGGATGCGGTCGCTGGAAGGTTCGATTATGGACATCCGGGGAAGGAAGTGGGTCGATTCGAAGGTCGGTCCGGCCCAGGACACGCCGGAGGGCCACGCCCGGGAGGCGCGCGCCGGGTGATCCGTGTTCCAGGAGTGGCCGAAGTCCCCGGCGCATGGACGCCGGAACGCTGGAACCTTAAATCACGGCTTCCAATCAGTTCGAGGATCCAAATGTCGATTTCCATCGCGGGAAAGGTCGCCATCGTGACCGGCGCCGCCAACGGGGTGGGGCTGGCGATCGCCCGCCACTTCGTCGAGCAGGGGGCGAAGGTGATGTTCGCCGACATGGACGAGGAAGGCCTCCGCTCCGAGGTCGGTGATCTCGTGGATGACGAGGACGGTTCCGTCCGCGCCCACGCGGGTGACCTGCGCCAGCGGCTCACGCGGGCGAACCTCCTGTCGGCGACGATCGAGGCGTTCGACCGGGTGGATATTCTCGTGAACGCCTCCCGGCAGGTGTCGAGGACGGCCCCGCTTCAGGAGGACGAAAATACGGTGGGAGATCTCCTCGAGCAAAATCTGTTGTCGGCTTTGCGCCTTACCCAGGTCGTGGCGAACCGGATGATCAAGCAGGCAGGAGAAAAGGAGGAACTGGCGGGTCAGGAAGAGCGGGTTGGCCAGGCCGGGGTCATCGTGAACCTGTCGTCCATCGCCGCGCGCCGGTCCTCTCCGGACCTGCTGGGCTTTTCGATCGCCAGCGCGGCTGCGGAGCAGGCGACGCGCGTGATGAGCCTCGCGCTCGCCCCGCATCGGATCAGGGTGAACGCGGTGGCGATTGGTTCCGTGATGAGCGCGTCCCTGAAGAGCATGCTTAAAGAGCATGAAAGCCTGCGCGAACAGATCACGGAACGCACGCCCCTCGGTCGAATCGCGTCTCCCGAGGAGGTGGCGGAGGTGGTGCAATTCCTCTCGAGCGACGCCGCGCGCTTCATCACCGGGGAAATCGTGACCGTGGATGGCGGACGTTCCCCCTTGGACTCAGTGACGATGCCCGCGCATTGACGCCCGGGGGAACCGCCGTTTCCACGCGCGCAGTTCCGGATCGCTTCGGCCATCCGAAATCCTTTGGCCGCATCCGGCGGGAGGGGCCGCTCCCGCGCGGGACATGTCGTGAGACCCCTTGGAATTCCGGTCCAGTCGACATTTCCACATTCCGGTCTCCCTCACGCGGGCGCGCGGCCGGCGCGAACCGCGGGAGAGCGGAGGATGAACGCCCCGCCCCGATGGACTCGACCGCCGCGGGGGCAAGATCGGAAAGCCGCGCGGGCTTTCTTTCGCTCACGGAGCGGAACTTTTCGCGTCGTGTTCCTGGGGGCGGCTCGGCGGAGGCCGGGATTTGGGTTCCGGGCGGTCGCTTGCCTCCGCGCGGTCGGGAGCGGCGGAAGTCCGTCTCAGTCTCCCCGCGCCTTTTTGAGCAAACACTCGACCCAGTCGGGGACGATTTCCGTCGCGGGCCCGTTGACAACCTCATCGAAGGCGGAGGCGTTTTCGCCCGCTTCGAGGTTCATTTCGATGGTGCGGGCGCCGCTTCTGGCCGCGTCGACGACAAAGAAGGCGGCCGGGTAGACGGTGCCGGAGGTGCCGATGGCGGCGAATAAATCGGCCTCCTCCAAGCGCTCGTGGATCTCGTCCATGTGGTAGGGCATCTCACCGAACCAGACGACGTCGGGGCGGGTCCGGGGCAGCGAACAGGACGGGCAGGGATCGGTGGTTCGCATTTCGACGGGCGCGTCCCAGCGATGGCCGCAGCCGGCGCAGAGCGCCCGGAACAGTTCGCCGTGCATGTGAATGACCTCGGACGATCCGCCGCGTTCGTGGAGGTTGTCCACGTTCTGCGTGACCAGCGTCACGCGTCCCCGGTGTTCGTTTTGCAACCTGGCGAGGGCGATGTGGGCGGCGTTGGGTTCCACCTTGGCGGCATAATTGCGGCGGTCGCTGTAGAACCTGTGGACGAGATCCGGATCGCGTTCAAACGCCTCCGGTGTCGCGACCTTGGTCACGTCGTGATCTTCCCACAACCCGCCCGAGTCGCGGAACGTTCTCAGACCGCTTTCGGCGCTGATTCCGGCTCCCGTCAGAATGACGATATTCCGCATGGTCGATGTTCTCCTCCTTGTTGATGTTCCGTCCGCCGGGTATTCGGCGTCCGGCCAGTTCCCGCGATCGCCGGCCCCGTGTCGGGATCGCGATTCGGCGGGATTCGGGATTGACACTCCACCCGGCGGAATCTTAGCGGGTTCGCGCCGGGGGGAAATCGAATTCCGCCATTTTCGGGCCCAGGCGCAAATCCGTTTGCGATCCATAAATGCCGCGGAGGTTCATGCCGTGGGTGTTGCCGATTCGTTCTGGGCGCTTCCAGAATGCCGCGCGTTGACGGCGGCGCGGTCACTGAACGCCCGCCGCTCTCAATTCGAGGCGTCACGGTCACCGACCCGGCGTGGGAATCTGGACGGGACGACTTACCGCCGCCGGGTGTTTGACATGGTTTTCCGGAGCGGGCGAAGCGGTGACCGCCCGCCGGTCCGGGTCCGGATTTACCCGCGGTGGTGCGGTGACATCCGCGGGGAGTGCCCGGGCGCCCCACCGGCTTCATGGCCGGCGGGATGAAATCGATTACGGCTCAATTTGTCCTTCCCTGTTCGGGGTGCCGGCGCAGGAAGGATTCCGCTTCAAACGCCGACCGCATTCTTTGGCGGTCCTTTCCTCCACTCACATACATGGGAACGTTTGCATCGCGGGTCGCGGATGAAACCGCCGAAGTCGAAAGCGTTCGGGCTGGTCCCTTATCCAAAACGACGGCGCGACCACGACTTCCCAGAGTGGAGCCCGAACTGGCCGCGAGCCAGTCACCAGACGCGGCGTCGATGCCTTGTGCGTCATGGGGGCATCGGTCGGCGGCAAACGCAACGGCGAACCGCCGCACGAGCGCCACGGCTTCCGCGGTCCAGTCCCTCCGGAGGACGACGGGCGTCGATGCCGCCGACGGACCACCCTCAGAGGCCGCATTGTTGGGTCACCGTTTCGGCGACCATGCCCACAGCGGGAGCGTCGGCCATCGGGGGGCGTGCATCGTCCGGGCGCGGGGCCGCCTCATTTTAGCCGCGCCCCCTCGTTAACCTCGGTATTTTTTGGTGGAAAGAGCTCTTGACTTGTCCGCGGGGATTTGCGATGGGCACGGGAAGAGCTCATGAGGGATCCTTTCGACATGAATTGTCGGGCACCGTCGTTTCATATGCGTGTCCAGCGCGCCTCCTCGAGCCCGTGGCCTCCGTCCATGAAGACGGAGTGCCCTCGGGAGCGTCGGGACGCCCCCCCCCCGGACGAGTAGGGACAGGTTCCGTCTAGGGTGGCACTCCGTCCCGATGATTCCATTGGGCCTTCGTTGGTCGCCTGCGGCCAAGAGTGTGCTGGCGTGGGAACGCGGAACGAAGATGGCGGGACAACCTGTATCAAAGCCGGTTCGCACCGGCACTGAGGCCCGCTCGCAGGGCTGCGGGACCATGTTCTTTCCTTCCCGACTCCAAAAGGCGGCGGGTGAGTATGGCCGAGACGCCACATTTCGTCGGGAGGGGACGGATTGGGTGTTTGCGTTCGGTTCGGACGACCTTTGGGAACCCAATCATCCGCCGAGGAAACAGGCCGTGGCTCTATTCCACAGAAAAATTGGAGGATGGCATGTCGACGATGCACGACGCTGGAATCACGTGTGACGGAATCGCGGGTCCGCAATCCACGGCAAGGACGCCTTTCCCGCGGAGGCGAGGCCAATTGGGCTTGATCGGCGCCTTCGGGGCGCTGGCGGGTTGTGGTGGCGGTGCATCCGCGCCGGTCGGGATCTTCTCCACTGGGGTGGAAGCAACTCCGGTGTCTCCCGTTTTGGGCGATTTGCCGACTCCCGTGGACGTGTCCTCCACCGATTCCCCTGAGGGTGCTGGTTTGATCGTCGCGTCGAACTCAAGCCCCGCGGCGTGGAATGCACAATTGAATGCGGTGGGCGAAGCCTCGACGACGGGTGTGGAGATGGTGCCCGACGATGTGGCCGGCGGCCACGCCTCCTCGGGTGGACGCGATGGACCGGCAACTTCCCCGGCGGCCCTGTCGGAAGGCGTAGCGCGGAAAGCGACCGGGGTGGCGTTTGACGACCACCCGTTCGCGGACGCGCCCGAAGGACCGGGAGCCGTCGAATTGGTAGCCACCCCATACGACGACCCCGGAACCGTGCCTCCGCAAGGATTGTTGGTTCCGTCGCATCCGACTCAGAACCGGGCACCCCAGACGCTTTTGGCGCGCGCTCCCCTCGACCGGACGGAGACGATCGGTGAATTGATCGATCCCATCGATCTGAACGGCGTATTCCATGATCCCGACGGAGACCCGCTGACCATCAGGGTGGAGTTCGACCGCGCGAACTCCGACCTGTCGTTCGACGCCGGTGGGAAATTGCGGATCACGGGGGAGTCGGTCGGATCGGACGACGTGATCGTGAACTTCATCGTGGCCCCTTGGATCCCGCAGGATGCGGTCGGACCGAATGAAGTGATCGTGACCCCCATTGTGGGCTCGTGGATCTGGGGCGAATCGTCCGGATCGGCCGACGTGATTGTGGGAGCGGTCGAGGATGAACACATGGGAATCCGCCCGTGGGAACTTCGGCTTGTCCTTCGACGCGGCAACCCGGCGGATCACGGGTGAATTGACCGTGAATGACGATGTGATCGTGACCGTGATCGCGGATGATGGAAGGGGCGGATCGGTCGAGCATTCCTTCACGATCATCGCGGTGGGACGGTCGAACAGGGCCCCCGTGGTGTCGGTCGATGCTCCGGGCGACCGGGAGGAGGTTGCCGGGAGTTTGATCGCCCCCATAGACTTGAGCGGCCTGTTCAGTGATCCCGACGAGGGGGAACTGACCATCACCGTGGAATTCAGCCGGGCCGATTCCGGCCTGTCGTTCGACGCCGCGACCAAGCGAATCACGGGCGAATTGTCGGGATGGACCGACGTGACCGTCACCGTCACCGCCGACGACGGCAGAGGCGGCACTGCAACGCACTCATTCGCGGTCACCTCGAGCGACCCTGTGCCCATTGGGGGAAATCGGAATCCCGTGGCGACGGGGGTTCCCGACTGGAATGTGGCCGTGACCAAGGGCAGCCGAATCGAATTGGGGGATCTCGACGTCAGCGGAGGATTTGCCGACCCGGACCAGGGAGACGAGTTGACCTTTAGCTCGCCAGGCTTGGCGGCCTTGGGGCTCTCCATTTCCGAAGACGGTTTGATCACCGGAGTTTACGCGGCGGAAAGGGGCGGGACGTTCGCCATCACAGCCGATGACGGGCGGGGAGGGAGCGTTTCACGGAACATGGACATCGAATTCGTCGCCCGGGCGCGGGACCTTTGGCGTGGGGCCCAAGACGATATCGTGTTTGGCACCGGGGGAGACGACAGTCTTTATGGTCAATGGGGGAATGACATGCTATATGGCGGTGACGGCGATGATATTCTTAGCGGCGGTAGTGGCGATGATCATCTTTCCGGCGGTTTCGGCGATGACAGGCTTCACGGCCACTATGGTGATGACAGGCTTCATGGCGGCGGGGGCGGTGACGAGCTTCGCGGCGGAGGCGGGGATGACAGGCTCGATGGCGGCGGAGGAGATGACGAAATTTTCGGCGGTGACGGGGGTGACACGCTAATTGGTCAAGGCGGGGATGATTCGCTTTTTGGTGGCGGCGGGGATGATGGGATGGAAGGTGGCGAAGGGAGCGACAGGCTCGAAGGCGGGGACGGGAGTGACAGGCTTCATGGCGGCGGTGGGGATGACAGGCTCGAAGGCGGGGATGGGAGTGACAGACTCGAAGGCGGTGAAGGGAAGGACGCGCTTATTGCTCAAAGCGGGGACGATTCGCTATACGGTGGCGGAGGGGATGACAAGCTTTATGGCGGTGGCGGCGATGACAAGCTTTATGGAGGTGGCGGCGATGACAAGCTTTATGGCGGTGGTGGCGATGATAGACTGGATGGCGGCGAGGGGGATGACAGGATTTACGGCGGCGGCGGGGATGACGTGGTTTTTGGCGGAGAGGGAACAGATTCCGTTGTGTTCCGTGGTGTATGGGAAGATTATCTCGTGTCTTTGGAGACGGTCGGCGTGTCCGGGAACTCTGCAGAGCAAGTCATCATAGAATTTTCCAGAAACAGTAATACCGACCGTTTTCTTCATAGGCTGGAGCAAAGCATGGAGCTGCGAGATGTCGAGATTCTGGTGTTTAGGGACATGGCGATTCAGGTGTCCGACCTATCGGAAAGCGAGGATTCGGAGGTGACGGACATTCCCGATTGGAATGTGATTGTGGCCAAGGGCAGCCAAATCGAATTGGGCGAGTTCGACGTCAGCGGCGGATTCGACGATCCGGGCCATGGAGGCGGGATAACCTTCAACTCTCCCGATTTGGCGGGCACGGGTCTTTCGATTACCGACGGTGGGATGATTAGTGGCGAGTATACCGCGGAGTCAGGTGGAACGTTCTCCATTATCTCCAAAGACGGGCAGGGTGTAAGTGAAACACGCCATTTGAATGTTAAATTTTCCGCTGTTGGCACACTTAGCGGCGACTGGAGGGACACCGACGATATGGTGTTTGGCACTGTGAGAGACGAAGAACTTTATGGCAACAATGGCGATGACGCGCTATTCGGCGGTGGTGGTGACGACGCTCTTTACGGCGGCGGCGGCGACGATGCTCTTCACGGCGGCGGCGATGACGACACTCTTAACGGAGGCGACGGTGACGACGCTCTTCACGGCGGCGGTGGTGACGACGCTCTTCAAGGCGGCGACGGTGACGATGCTCTTCACGGAGGCGAGGGGGATGACTGGCTTCACGGAGATTGGGGGGACGACTCGCTTTATGGCGGCGACGGGGATGACAGGATTCATGGTTACGATGGGAGCGACACGGTCCACGGCGGCGACGGGGATGACAGGATTTATGGCGATAGGGGGGATGACAGGATTTACGGAGGGGACGGCACCGATACCGTTGTGTTCCGAAGTGTCTGGGATGATTATTTTCTATTCTTGGAGTTGGTCGACGATGCTGAGGAATCCAAGGGGCAGGTCATCGTGGAATTTGTCGGGGATGACGAATACTACATTGGTCGCAACGAGTTGCGGGATATCGAAGTGCTGAATTTCGCGGATAGGACGATTCAGGTTTCAGATATTATTAATAATGCGGCTCCCGTGTTGACGAATCAGTCCCTTTCAAATTTCGACGTATTGGAACTTCCTCTCGTCGGGATCGTTGTCATGACGACGGGTGCTCGGATTGACGACGTGAATGCGGGCGGTTATTTCCGCGATCCGGATGGGGATTCGCTGACTTACGAGGCGGTGGTGGGAGAGGACGCCGCTGTCCTCTCCACGCTGGGGCTTTCGATCAATCATGAAACCGGCGTGATTTCGGGAACTTTCACGGGGAGAGAGGCCGCCGCGGTCGCCGTCACCGCGGTCGACGAGTTCGGCGCGTCGGTTTCGGCCGCCATTGAAATTGTCGCAAACTCCGCACCCGTCACACGCTGGACGGCGCCGCTGGATTTGAACGTCGCCGTGGGCGTGGAGATTGCCGCCATTGACGTGACCGGGGGATTTTCCGACACCGATTCGGATGTCTTGACTTTTTCCGTGGATGGTTTGGAACGGACGGGGTTGTCCTTCGATTCGGCTTCCGGACGGATCACCGGAGCGGTCGTGGACGAGGGAGTTGTCACCGTGACTGTGACCGCTTCGGACGGTCGCGGCGGAGAGATTTCCGAGACCTTCTCAATCACGGCATCAACGTCGGTGAGCCAAGCACCGGACCTACTCGGGGAATACGCGGCGCGCGACCGCGGCGCCGAAGGCGCAACGGAGTTTTCGGTCGGAGACACCGATGCCGAGTCCGATTTCGATAATGGCGGCGCGTCCGACGATTTCCGGTTGGACATGGAGACATCGCTCTTCGATGGCGAAGATTTGGCACCGGTTGATCCGAACGCGCCGGATACGTTTACTGTGAAGTCGGGGGAGGATTATCTGTACTCTTCCCTCATATAGAGGCGACGCTGGACGAATGCATACCGCACCGCGTAAACGGTGATGAACGAGCAATTCGTCGCAATTGCGGGAGTCGTTCGAGCGCCATCGGGATGTTTGCGCCGGTGGCAGGATTCAAAGGTGCAGGGGGGTGATGCCGCCTTGGTCCAACCATGCGAAACAAAGGGCCAAGATGTCCAACTGTGCGAATTGAGCAGCCCGATCGGGATTTTCTCCGCGAAATCTGGGAATGGGGAGCAACCACGAAGGTGCGGGGAAAACCCGGCGCCGGCACGCGGGCCGTCGGTGCCTTGTGACGACGATTATCTCCGCTGGATGAAGGTCAACGAGGCCTAATAAGTCGCCCGTCCGCCCGACAGGTCGAAGGCCGCGCCGGTGGTGAAACTGTTCTCCGACGAAACCAGCCAGGCGATCATCGCCGCGATTTCGCCGACCTCAACGAAGCGGCCGCGGGGAATCTTGGAGAGCATGTACTCGACATGCTCCGGAGCCATCTGATCGAAAATCGCGGTGCGCGCGGCGGCGGGGGTGACACAGTTCACCGCGATGTCGCGTCCCGCCTGCTCCTTCGCCAAGGACTTGGTGAAGGCGATGACGCCCGCCTTCGACGCGGAATAGGCGCAGGCGTTCGGATTGCCCTCCTTGCCAGCTACGGAGGCGATGTTGACGATGCGCCCGTGGCCGCGGTCGACCATGTCGGGAATCACCGCCGCGTTGGTCAGGAAGGTGCCGGTGAGGTTCACGTCCAGGATTCTTTTCCAATCCTCGACGGCGTAATCCTCCACGGCGGCGTTGGGCCCCGCGATTCC